>JAFTDG010000060.1 GCA_017454325.1 Desulfovibrio sp.
CATATCGTTGTCAAAGGATGGCAGAAGTTCGCGACCTTCAACAAGTGGATAGTGTTTGCTTTCCTGATCTGGTTTGACAAGACAGAAGCGGATATGCACAGCGTCGAGCAACAGCTTAAGGCTGGCAAGATCTCTAATGGCAATGGGGGCGGCAAGTTGGGCGGCATTGCACCAGGGCAAACCGTCTTTGCTGAATACCTCCTGCCATTTGATCATTGGGCATCTCCCACGAGTTTTAACTATACCTATACCGTTTTCTAAAATATTTCCAGTACGTTTGCAGTTGCGGACAGCGCTCTCCACATGGGCTTTTCCATAAATATTCTTATGGCATCGCGTGGATTGTCGCTATATTGACAGCATCAAGCATCACAAGAGAGCAGTGTAGAAAACTGTTCAGGAGGAAATCAGTTTTATCCTGGTGAAGGTATAATACAAAAAATCCCCGACAGAAATCTGCCGGGGATAATACCATACAGGGAAAATGGCTTACTTGGCGTTTTTCACAGGCTTTTTTACAACACCAGAGCGAAGACAGCGGGTACATACAGTTATGGTAGAAACAGTGCCATCCTCAAACTGGTGACGTACACGCTGCAAGTTGGGGCTGAAACGACGTTTGGTTTTGATGTTTGAATGGCTGACATAATTGCCAACCTGAGGCCTCTTACCGCAAAAAGCGCATTGCTTGCTCATGCATTCCTCCGTAATTCCTGTACCCAGTTCTTCATGCGGTAAGAAAACAAGCCCGCGCTCTACTAACAAGCGAGCATAACCGCGAAAAGATACCATAGTCTATACAAAAGAGAAATGCAAGAGTTTCTCCGCCAGTATCAGAAGATGTATTCTTTTCCTCTTATGCCACTGGCTTTGCCTGTTCTGGTGCAGAAGTTCCTGCGGACGACTGCTTTCCAGCCTGCTTCGTCTGATCTGACGTCTGGCTTATGGTTGATGCCTTAGATGTCGCCATCAGATAGATTTCATGCGGGTCGAGGATGAGAATCACCGAACCGTCGCCAAGGATGGTTGCTCCCGAGATACCCTTGAGATCCCCAAGATAAGAACCGAGAGGCTTGATAACAATCTCTTGGCGTTCCAGCAGACGGTCCACTACAAGACCAAGGCGGCGTTCATTGTCATGAATGACCACCATGGAGAGCACCTCTGGCATGGTGTCAGCGTGTGGAAGATCAAGCATTTCAGAAAGTTCCACAATGCCCAGCACTTCTCCGCGCAGTGTGACAGCCTTGCGTCCCTTGACGTCTGTAAGTCGTTCTGACTCGATCTTGGTCGTTTCAGATACGGCATCAAGTGGTATGGCATACATTTGGCCGGAAACATTAACCATAAGCGCATCAATGATGGCCAAGGTCAGAGGGAGGCTCAAGGTGAAACGCGTGCCCTTGCCAACTTCGGAGTAGGTGCTCACACTGCCCTTGAGGTTCTTGATGTTAGTACGTACCACGTCCATGCCAACACCGCGGCCGGAGATGTCTGTAATCTTCTCCGCCGAAGAGAATCCGGGGGCAAAAATGAGTTCCAGAGATTCACGGTCATCAAGCTGAGCCGCTTCTTCCTGTGTGATAATGCCCTTGCGTATGGCAACCTCACGCATCTTTGCAGGGTCAATGCCCTTACCGTCATCTTCAATTTCAATGGCAACAGAATTGCCCTTGTGGAAGGCACGGAGCGTAACCGTGCCCTTGGGGGGCTTGCCCGCCGCCTTGCGTTCTTCTTCTGGTTCAATACCGTGATCGACAGAGTTGCGGATAAGATGTACCAGAGGGTCACCGATAACTTCAACCACGCTCTTATCTAGCTCCGTTTCCTCACCTTCCATAATCAGTTCAACTTCCTTGCCGCTCTTGCGCGAGAGATCGCGCACCAGGCGTGGAAAGCGGGAAAATACCGACGATACCGGCACCATACGTACCTTCATGATGGTGTCCTGCAAATCATCGGAAATACGAGCCATGGCATATGTGGTTTCTGAAAGGTCCTGTGCCACGCGGGAAACATCTACATCGCGGCTGGTATCTTCCAGAGAACGTGCGATCAGTGTGTAACGGTTACGGTTGATGATCAATTCACCAATAAGGTTCATCAAATGATCAAGGCGTTCATGATCAACACGAATAGTAGAAGAACTCTTATGGGCCTCAGACTGTCCGGCTGGCTTAGATGCAGCAGCCGGTGCAGCAGGCTTAGCCACAGGCGCAGCAGGCTTTGGTGCCGGTGTAGCAGGCTTCGCAGCAGCCGGTGTAGCAGGCTTCGCAGCAGCCGGTGCAGCAGGCTTTGGTGCAGGCTTAGGTTCTGCTGTTGACGCGATCTTTGCAGATGGCGCCTCAGAAGCTGGCGACTGTGGTGCCGATGCAGCGACAGTAGAGGAAGGGGCTTCAGGTGGCGTTGCATTTGCAGCTGGTGCCTGCTTGGAGGTATCCGCAGGTGCAGTCTGAGCTGCTGATGCTGAAGGCTTGGGCGCATTACCAGCAGAAAGGACCTTGTCCACCATATCCTTGATGATAGCAACCTCTTGTTCCAGAAGGTCAATCATCAAGCCAAAATCAATACCACTGTTCCGTCCCTGGTCCACAATGCCTGCCGTACGCTCCGCATAGACCTTGATTTCATCAAAGCCCATAAAACCACAGGAATTCTTTACAGCAATAAGGCAACGGTGGATGGCGTCTATGGAATCCTTATGGGAACTGTCCTTCTTAAGTGTTTCCAGCCCAGCATGAATAATTTCAAACTGCTGACGTACTGTGACGCGAAATGCCTCTGTGTCATCATTTTCAGCACCCACAGGTATGATTGTGGGGGTGACTACATCGACAGTATCTTCTGGTGGTGTGTCTGCCGTCTCTGCAACAGGGGCTTCCTCCAACTGTCCCTGACTGGTCGAAAGTAATTCTTGAGGCAGAGAGATGGGGCCACCTGCCAGTGCGGCCTTGAGCTGCTTGATGACGCTTCCTGTCTCGAAGGGAGTAGCCTGGCCGCTGGAAACATTGATGTTTTGTACCAAGGCTTCCATCACATCAACAACAAGCAGCAGTAAATCAATAAGTTCGTGCGATGGGGTAAGCTTGCCCTGACGTACATTGTTCAGCAGGGTTTCCGCTTCATGGGTCAGGGCATTGAGTTCATTATAGCCAATAATTCCGCTGTTGCCCTTCATGTTATGGAAGAAACGAAAGAGATCATTGACAAGCTCATCCTGCCCCACTGGATTCTCTTCAAGTTCCAGAAGACCGTTGGTGAGATTTTCAATGAGTTCGTTTGATTCGTCCACAAAGTCCTTTAGATGGTCCTCACCAAAGGCAGTCAGGGTATAAGCAGGGAGGGCAGGCAATGTGCGTACCCATTCCTTGCCAGTCATTCCGTTTCCAGCCCCAGAAGCAGGGGTTGCGGAAGATGTGGGCTGAGTGGCTTCTGTAGTAGGAGCAGCGTTGGCCTGGGGAACTTCCTCTGCAGGAGCAACGTGCTCGGGTTCATTTTGGGCAGGTGCAGCTTTGGACGGTTCTTCAACTGTCATGGCGGATTGGGCCTCAGACGCTGCTTCAGCCGTTGGTTCTTCTGAAGGTGCATCCGCAGCGGCAGTCGTTTCCCCAGCCATTATGGCGTCAATCTGGGCCATGATATGCTCGGTCTTAACGTCGCCCTCAGCGTTAGTGGCCTCAAGATTATCAATCATCTGGCGCAGGGCGTCAGTGGATGCCAGGATTACATCCATAATCTCTGACGTGACAACCATGGTGCCCTTGCGCAATTCGTCCAGAATGTTTTCGGATTTATGCGCAAGCTGGTTGATCCTATTGAGGCCCAGAAAACCTGATGCCCCCTTGAGGGAATGCATCGGTCGGAAAATATCATTCAATAATGCCAGATTATCCGGTGTCTTTTCCAGTTCTAGCAGATTGGGTTCAATGGTCTCAAGATGTTCTTTGGCTTCTGCAATAAAGTCGGCAAAAAGTTCCGGATCAAAGAATTCCTGGCTCATAATCCATACCTTTACATGGCTGAAGGCGTATCATCCCGAAATGTCTCGGTTACTACTGCCTTACTTATCGGCTAGCCCAAAAGCATCTTTATATTACGGACCATTTTTTCAGGCTGCGCAGGCTTGACCATGTACAGGTTGGCTCCGAGGCTCATACCGTACTGGATGTCTTTTTCCTGACCTTCAGTGGAAAGAACGATAATGGGAATATCCTTATAGGAATCTTGTGCACGGAGTGTCTTAATAAAGGTAAAGCCATCCATGCGCGGCATGTTGACGTCTGAAACGATCAGATCCACAGGGTCAATGGCTGAGAGCTTTTCAATGGCGTCGAGGCCGTCTTCTGCCGTGCTCACCTTAAATCCCTCGCCTTTGAGCACGAAGGCGACGAGATTGCGAATTGTCTTGGAGTCGTCAACGACCAGGATATGCTTTTTCATAATTCGATCCTGCCCTCTGTTGTTGGCTGCCATCCGAAAAAACTATCGGATATTTTAGATACAGTTGTGTATAATGGCAATATTGCAATTTTTCCTAACCGTAAAAGGAACATCAATCTTCCAGAATCTTGTTTACAATCAGTTCCGGGTCAATAATGGCGTACAGGTGCTCATCAATGTCTGCCATACCGCATAAAAATTCTGCTCCTGAGCCGAGGTATGCCTCTACATTCCAGCTTACTCTGTTCTGTTCCACGAGATACATGGTGTGTAACTTGTCAAAAATAAGTCCAATCTGCATATCGTTTGTGCCGCAGATAATAATGCAGCTCTGAGCGGTATACATGAGGTTTTGCTCTGCGGTAAGTAATGCATCGAGATGGAGCAACGGAGTCACCTTGCCGCGCAGATTGATGACACCCGCCATATAGCGTGGGGCCATGGGCAGGCGTGTTACGGGCATATGGCGCAACACTTCCACTATGACACAAACCGGTAGCAAAAAAATTTGCCCGCGCAAGTAAAAAGAAACCATTTGCAGCTGTTCCATGGCTGCAAGGCGGGTGCGCAGATTTGGCGAGCTGGGCACATCCTTGGCTTCTGATATTGCCGCAGTATTGATGCCAGGCAGCACATCCGGTTCCAGCTGGGGCAGGCTTTGCAGGGCATCTGCGCCGAGGTATTTTTGCACAAAAGCCTGTTCTGCCGCTGTCAGCGTGGCATTTGTGACCGGCATAATGTCGAGACTTTGCTCGGCAAAATATTCTTCTGGCGTCTTTACCATAAATGTTCCACTTCATCTGCCAGTTCTGTATAGGCCAGTGCACCACGCGAGTGGGCATCAATATCAAAAATGGTACCGCCAAGTGCACTCGCTTCCCGAAAATGCGTATCCACGCCAATAATCGTGGTAAACATGGAGGTCCCCATTTTTTTTTGCATTAATTCCAGCACACGCGTACAGGCTTTTGCTCTTTTGTCATACATCGTGGGGACGGCTTTATAGCAAATGGGCCTGCCCAATGCCTTGTTGAGCGTATGCAATGTGTCAAACAGCAATTTTAATCCATGCAGGGCCAGAAAATCTGTCTGTATGGGGATTATCAGAAGATCCGCAGCCACAAGGGCATTAACAAGCAATATTCCCACATGTGGTGGACAGTCCAGAATGATGTATTCATAGTCTTCTTTTACTACTGTCAGGCTGCGGGCAAGAACGCTCCCCTTGGCGCGACGTTC
Source organism: Desulfovibrio sp. (assembly GCA_017454325.1). Taxonomy (GTDB): domain Bacteria; phylum Desulfobacterota; class Desulfovibrionia; order Desulfovibrionales; family Desulfovibrionaceae; genus Desulfovibrio. The sequence continues at coordinate 5,680 of JAFTDG010000060.1, forward strand.
ACGAAAGTCAACCTCAAGTTCTGAAAGGCGAATATTCCCTGGCGCAACATCAACGCCAGCCAGAGCCTTGGAACGTATGAGAGAAAACCAAACTTCAGGCCATGCCTTTTCATCCGCCAAAAAAAGATCATACAAACTGTACTTTACGCTTTCCGGATAGATGCGTGCGTGCAACGTGGCACAGGCGTGCGGATCCAAATCCAACAGCAGAACCTTTTTGCCCATTCTGGCCAGAGCCCCACCAAGGGTAATAGAAGTGGTGGTCTTGCCAACGCCGCCTTTCTGATTGGCAACAGCCAGAATTTTCGCGCCCATATGACGCGTCAGTTCGCCTTGCGGTAAACAATGGTGCCAGTGTGGTGCTCAAGCTGAAACGCGCGGCTGATATTGTGCAGTGTTTCCGAATGGCCGATGAGCAGCACACCATTGGGTTCGAGATTGTCGTAAAACGCATTAATGACACGACGTTTCATGGCATCGTCAAAATAGATGATGACGTTGCGGCAGAAGACAATCTGCGATTTCTCCACCCGCCTGCATTGTTCTTTGTCATTGAGGTTGATGGGGCCAAAACGGATCAGCTTTTTCAACTCTGGCTTCACCGTGAATTGGTTCCCATCCTGTGTGAAATACCGGGCAACAATATCTTTAGGGGTGGTACGCAGTGAATAGGCATTGTATACGCCGCGTCTTGCTGCGGCCAGCACAGCCTCGGAAAGGTCATAGGCATTAATGCATACATCCCAACTCGATAATTCTCCCTTCAGCACTTCACTGATAATGATGGCAAGGGTGTAAGGTTCCTCTCCTGTGGAGCAGCCGGCAGACCATATGCGAAGGCGCTTATTGCCGGATTTGCGCTGTCTGTCCAGAATATCCGGGAGCACAATGTTCTGGAATACCTCCAGTTGCGGCGGATTGCGGAAAAAGCTGGTCTCGTTGGTGGTGATGACCTCAAAGAGGTGCGTCAATTCGTTCTGGCGATTGGCGTCGTAGCGCAGAAATTTGTAATATTCATTGAAGCTCTTGAGGTGCAGTTCCTTGATGCGATTGGAAAGGCGGTTTTCAACCAGATATTTGCGGTTTTCGGCAATGAAAATGCCGCATTGTTCGTAAATAAAATCGCGCAGATGCAGAAACTCTTCATTGGTGATCTGCAGATCTTTCCTGAATGCACTTCCTCCAGACGATGGCGTTGCGCCCGTTGGCCGCAGTGTAGGCATGCGTGGTGTAGAAGGTGCAGTTGTATTTGTTGCGCGCGATGAAAAAGATGGAGCTGTAGGGCGGGGAAGTGGAGGCGTGGCTGACCCGGCCTGGGGTGTACGGGCCATTCCTGAGCCAAGGGGAGACCCGGTGGCAGACTGGCCAGAAACGCCAGAGGTGCGCGCAATGCCCGAACCCTGAGTGGTGGGGGTGGGGCGCAATGTGCGTGTTGCGCCTGCACCAAAAGTCGTTTGTCCTAGTGTGTTTTGAGGCCGCGTATAGGGCTGACTTGGTGGTGGAGTTGTGCGAGTTATGCCAGTGCCGAGCGTGGACGCAGGCTGGCTGGCCAAGGTAGAGGAACGAAGGGGTGGTTGCGCATTCAGTCCGGTGCGCGCAGTAGCTTGAGAGCTTACATCATCGGTAGCCGTCACGCTGCTTTTGCGGGTAGAGCCAAGTGGATTCTTGGGAAAAGACAAAGGAGGCTGAGACATATCTACTCCTGTTCCGCTTGGATAGCAGCTACTGCGTCTGCCGCTGCATGTTGTACTTCGGGGTCCTCGTGGTCCATCAATCCCAAAAGAACACCGAAGGCCGCATTGCCGCCGATGGCTCCTAGCGCCTCAATGATTTTCTGTGCTACCATGGGGCTTGATCCCTCAAACATTTCAGCAAGTCTAGGCACAGCATCCACGACCTTGTGCGTACCAAGCGCCTCAATTGCACGTATCCTGACCCATTCATCTTCGTCGTTCAGTGCTTCAAGAATATGCGGCAACACTGACGGAGATCCCATGAGCCCAAGCAGTTCCACAACGGCTATGCGCACATCCTTATCGTCATCATGCAGGCGGGGCAGCAACAGGTGAAGGTAATCTTCCGCCTGTGTACCAAGGTTCTGGAATGCCTGCACCGCCACTTGCCGCGTGCGGGGAGATTCATCTTCAAGGGCTGCAGAAATTTCGTTCAAATTTTCAGTAACACTGTAGCGACCCAGCGCATAGATTGCCATCATACGCTGCATGGGATCTTCACTTTTGGCCCGTTCTTTGAAACGCTCGTTGAGATTGGCACTGTGCAGATTGATGCACGCCTCAAGAGCCATCTCCTGTACGTCCACATAGCGATGGTCCAGCTGGGCAAAGACAAGGTCGTCCACATCGGCACAGCTGTTCTGATTGCCAAAAAACACCAGTGCGCTCTTGAGAACCTCAGCGTCGTCACCGTCATTCATAATAGTGACAAAGAACGGCACATCAGCACATCCGGCAAGGCGAGCCAGATCATTGATGGCCATGCGCTGCAGTTCTGGGCTGACCTGCCAGAAAATTTCCTTAAGATCTCCTACAATATGTTTATCGTCCATAAGATGACATGCATCCATGGTCGGAATGACATATTTTTCATCATTACTGTGCAGCGCGTCATGCATTGCGCTGGTATAACCGATGGCAGCTATGGTTTGCACCGCCTTATCATAGAGCTCAGCATCACGTTCTCTGTCAATTCTTGCTGCCAAATCTATGACCGGTTTGCCGCAGCTTTCATCACCTATGGCAGCGAGGCCCTGAAGCGTGGCCATAAGTACGTCTTCATCCGTATCTGCCAGTGCTTCCAGCAGATACGCACGCAGACGATCCTTTGATTTTCCTGCCAGCAGGGAGAGACCGCGCCCTCCAAGAATCTGCACAATGGCCTTGACAATCTTGTGCCGCAGAGCTTCTTTCACGTTATCCAGCGAACTGAAAAGCAGAGGAATGGACTTTACATCGCCCAGATCGCCCAGCGCATCCACAATGGCAGAACTCACAAGCGGTGATGCCTGTGAGAGCAATTTTACCATGGCACTAACGGCAGAGTAATCCTTGATTTTTGCAAGAGCCTCCACAACGGCGAATTGCACCCATTCCTCGTCATACATGGCCTGACAGAGAGCACTGACCGCTTCGGGGAACGCCTGTGTGCCCAGGCTGACGGCAGCCTGATACCGTACATTGATTTCTGGGTCTTTGAGAAGCGCACGGCAGAGCATTTGACATGCCTGTTGCGTGCGGCAATACCCAAGAATGTCTGTGACAAAGATACGCAGATCGGCATCTTCATGGTGCATGTAAGGCTGTAGGCTTTCAATACTGTCGGGCGCGATTTCGCGTAAAATATCCATGGCTACGTTGCGCACGGGTGCATCGTCGCTGCTGAGCAGGGGCAGAAGAGCGTCAACCACCTGAGGGCCGCGAATCTTGCGCAGCGCATACTCGGCTGCTTCCTGTACGGCTACATTAGGACTTTTTACATGCTTGCAAAGTAACGGTATGGCCTCTTGCACACCATGGTCGCCGGCGCTGAATGCCGCGTCACGAATATCCGAACTGTTGTCGGAGCGTAGAGCATCAAGAATTTCGGAATGTTGCGCATTTTCACTCATAATACTATCCCACTCTGGGGTCAGCCTTTGACCGTTTTAATAATGGCATTGGCAATATCGTCGGCATCAAGAATGAGATTGGCCAGTTTGGCATCGACGACAGCCTTGGGCATACCATAGACAACGCAGGAGGCTTCACTTTGGGCGATGAGACAACCACCTTTTTCACGAAGCACCTTGGCACCTTCGCAACCATCTGCCCCCATGCCGGTTAGCATCACGCCCAGTGTACGCGGCCCCATGGCCTTGCCGGCCGTTTCCATAAGTACGTTGACTGTAGGTTTGTATAAGGCATCACGAGGTTCTTCGGTGACGGCGATCTCGGGCAGGGGGCCTCGCATACGAATGCCTATGTGCTTACCCCCTGGGCATACATAAGCATGCCCAGTTTTAAACTTGTCGCCATCTACCGCTTCTGAAACAGTAATTTTGCAGACCTTGTCCAGACGTTTGGCAAAAGGACCTGTAAAAGAGGCTGGCATATGCTGTGCAACAAGTATGCAGGCCGGGATTTTTTCAGGCAGGGCGGAAAGCACGCTCTGTACCACTGGCGGTCCGCCTGTGGACACTCCAATAACTACAAGGTCTCGCGGCCCCTTGCACGGGGTCTGCACATAGTCGGGCGGTTGTGATGTATTGGGAACTCCAAGCGAAGCTTTGGGCTCCACAATACGGTTGATGCGGCGGTATTTGAGCTTGACAATGGTTTTACGGCGGGAGAGCGCTTTGACCTTGCGACGGATTTCTGCCCCAAAATTTTCTTTGTCTGTACTCATGGTCTTGGGAATGAAATCCAAGGCTCCCAGTTCCAGCGCCTTGAGCGTAGTTTCCGCACCTTCAGCCGTTAGTGAACTGATCATAATGACGGGCAGTGGGTTGGTCTGCATGAGTTGCTTGAGCATCTCAAGACCGCCGAGTCGGGGCATTTCCACGTCAAGGGTAATGACGTCCGGGTCGAGTTCTTTAGCTTTTGTTAAAGCTTCCAGGCCGTCACGAGCTGCACCAACTACCTTGATTTCTTGATCCTTTTCAAGCTGCGCGGCGAGTGACGCCCGCATAAAGGAAGAATCATCAACCACTAAAACACGGATCATACGCTTTCGCCACTCCAGAATTCAATTGCAAACATGCTTCACCATCGAAGCCGAACTAGGTTACGTCAATCTATGTAAATTTACAAACAAAAATTATTGCTTGCTAAATTGAAATGTCTTGTATAGAATAAGCAGTTACGGGATGTGGCTCAGTTTGGCTAGAGCGCAGCGTTCGGGACGCTGAGGCCGCGCGTTCAAATCGCGCCATCCCGACCAGGGTCACCAATGAGGGCTACGGTTTGCTGTAGCCCTTTTTATTATCCCCTTCCAAGCTCAGCCAGTTATGCAAAAAATTAAGACTGCTACACAGCAAAAAATACATACCAGATAGTTACAATGTGGGTCTCTTAGTGTTTTTAAAGCAAACCTATGTGACACGAGAACATATCAAATAGGTTGCTTTTTTTATACTGTATAAAGACTGTCTTATCATCATCGATTATTTCGACGTATAAACCCATTCGCCGCCGATCATTGTGCCGAGCACTTTTGCGTCGGTAATTTTTTCGGGAGTGCAAGCGGTAATGTCCGAATTAAGCGCAACCATATCGGCTTCCTTGCCGACTTCGATACTTCCCAATCTAGCCTCGCATTTTAGCTCGTACGCGCCATTTAATGTCGCGGCAGTAATCATTTGTTCGAGCGTGACGCTTTCTTTCGGATTTAGCAGAGTTTCGGGCTTGTCGGGAACTTGACGCATTATGCCGCTTTGTATACCGAGCAACGGATTTATGTCTGTTGTTACAGGATAATCTGTAGCTTGACTTACAACGATTCCTTTTTCAAAAAACGATTTCATCGGATACTGTTTTTCGGCGCGTTCCTTGCCAAGATAAGGTATGGACAACTTTACGTGATAATCCGGCTCTTTTGTGAACCAAAAAGGATTCGCAACCGCTACAACGTTAAGTTTCGCCATACGGTCAATATCTGCGGGCTTCACCAGTTGCATATGAGTAATCGCATTGCGTTTATCTGGGGCGGACGCTGCTTTTTCAAAAGCATCCAACGCTTTGGTTACTGCTCCGTCACCGATTGTGTGAATATGTATTGTGATATTTAGCTCGTTGGCTTTTTTCACAGTATCCGCTAATGTATCTGTATCAAAGCGCAACATACCGCGATAGCCGTCCTTGCTGTCACTGTACGGTTCGTTAAGGTATGCCGTTCGGCTTTCGAGAACGCCGTCGAGCAGGATTTTGATGTTGTCTATATCGAAACGCCTGCCTTTGAACTTTTTCCTAAGCCTTACCGCGTGTTCTACGTCCGCGACGGGATTTTTGTCGGCAAACACTTGATAGCCGCCATGGACGCGAATTTTCAACTTGCCTTCGTCGTCCAACTGTCGATACGCTTCCATCACGTTTTCCGAACCGTAGTCAAGGTTTACCATCGGGTCGAAAGTCATGGTCAAACCGAGTGGCAAGAATACTTCCTGATAGCGCAAAATGGCTTTTTTATACTGGTCAACCGTAAAATGATATACTAAGTCCTCAAAATAATTTTTTGCTCCTTCTCGGAAACAACCCGTCGGATTGCCTTTTGCGTCGCGGACAATCACGCCATCGGCAACGTCGGGGGTATCTTTGGTGATATTTTTAAGTTTCATCGCGGAAGAGTTCAACCAGTAAGAGTGATGACCATAATCTATTAAAGACACGGGTTTATCGGTTAAATCGTCAATCATCGCCGCAGTAGGCCCGCTCGCTCCAAAAGTCGCATCGTCCCAGCCAATGCCTTGAATACGTTCCATTTCGGGATGTTTGGCAATAAAGTCTTTCAATTTTTCACGAATTTTTTCGATTGTTTTGCAGCCATTAAGCGAACACATGAGGAGCATCTTGGAACCACCAAGATGACCATGAGCGTGACCGTCGACAAAACCGGGCATAATCACGCCGTTATTGTAGCGCTGCACTTTGGTGTTCTTGCCGATGTATTCTTTCACGCCCGCCGCCGCGCCGACGTATACAAATTTGCCGTCCTTAATCGCCACTGCTTCGGCTTTGGGATTTTTTTTGTCAACGGTGTAAAAGTTGCCGTAAATAACTATATCCGCAGGCTTTCCGTTTCCGCCGGTCGCTGCCTTGTTGTCGCCGCAATCCGCGACGACAAAACCAAGCGCAGCCAAAGAAGAAATTTTGATAAACTCCCTCCGAGTTAAATTTTGGAACATAATATCGACTCCTCGCGTAAAGACTAATTTCTGTTGTTGAGCAAAATTTGTTCTGTATTCCGACAATTTTTACCCATTGAACATTCGGGAGAAAAGGTCGAACATCACCGCAGAATAGATTATTTGCCTGGTTTAACCGGTAAAAGCATATAATATTTGGTCAGGAAATAGGTTCTATCCCAATCCACGATCTTTCTTTCAGCTTCCTTTTCCGGATGGATATTGAACTCGTCAAAGACCATCACTTTCTTGTCCTTTACGTCGTAGAGCGGCCACTCCTTTGCCTTGCCGTCCGGAGAAATATCTGCATTAAGCGACGGATTGCCTGTCTTGGCAAACTGAACCCACATCTTGCGCATGGTCTTGGAAAAGGTTTCGTCAAAAACTCTCCCCGTGTCATCGGTCATTTCCGGATGATTGAAGACAGACGCTAGCTCAATCGAATGTCCGCATTTCATTATCGGCAAAGAAGATTCGGGCGTGAAGTAATAAGTGTACGATTTGCCGCCGCCCTTGGTCTGGCATTCCGACAATCTGAAGATGGGCGCAATAAACCAGATCTGACTAAACAGACGGCTGTCCCGTTCGTAGCTTTCTGCCTTTATGTCACGCTGGAAGCTCTCGACCAGCTTTTTCTCTTTTTCAGGCAGGTTGGCCAGCCCCTTCGCCTTGCGATCGGCGGCCCACTCTTGGAAACCTTCTACACCAAAGCCGTATACGAAAAAGTCAAACTCATCCTTGTTGCAGCCCTGAAGAAAATCTATATCCTTTGCCGTGCCGTTTGCATAAGCCTCATACGTATCTAAAGGCAGATATCGTCCGTCTCTTTCTGGAAATTGGCGCAGTGTAAGCACGGCTGATGCTTCAAAAAGCTTTTGGGCATCAATCTTTTGCAAATCGGCAACGGTTTTGCAGCCGAGTATGTCCATCAATTCATTGGTGCACCCGATGGCTTCTTTTGAAGATCTCGTTTGGTTGGGGGAACCGCTCTGGGCAATGACCCGCTTAAAATACGTATGGGAGCCTTTGATAAGTGGAAGCAGGGTGGCACTTCCGGCACCGGCAGATTCGCCGAAGATGGTCACATTGTCAGGGGCACCGCCGAAGCCCGCGATGTTCTCATGTACCCACTTCAATGCCATCATCTGGTCCATGAGCCCCAAGTTCTGCGCGTCCGGGTAATTCTTGCCGTCCGGCAGATGAGACAGATGGAAAAAACCGAAGACGCCGAGCCTGTAAGCGACGGTAACGACGATGACATCCGGGTTCTCTTTCACAAAATTGTGGCAATCAAACATCGGATCGACCGTCCCGCCCGCTTCAAAAGCTCCGCCGTGAATCCATATCATGACCGGCTCCTTCCCCGCAGGCGCCTCATCCGACTTCCATACGTTCAGATATAGGCAATCTTCATCCTGATAGAAAAGGGAACCCGTTTCTAAGTTCTCATTTCCGTAGGCACTTTTTGCATTATAATAGGCCTCGTATACGCCGTCATCTGGAACAACATCCACCGGCGCTTTCCAGCGCAATGCCCCGACAGGTGGCCTACCAACAAAGGGAATGCCCTTGTACGCAATGACATTTTCCGTCTTCCTGCCGACGAAGGTGCCGTTGACGCATCGGACTGCCAATGCCTTGTCATAATTGCCGTCTGTGATCCTTCTGTTCTCGCCGTACTGAGCCCTCAGTTGTTCTTTCGCCTCATTTAGAGCTTTCAGCTGATCTTCCTTCGTACTCGCAGCTCCCGGTTCCTTGCTCATCTCACGCATTGTTGCATCCTCTCTGCTGACGTGGCTGTGAGAGTTAAAATCCTTTGCTTGTTTTTGCGCTGCTGCGGCCCAGACATGACTCTGCCCGTCCAGTGGAAGGATACCCTCGGGCGCAGCCAATAGCACAAAAAGAGGCAGTAACGATGCCACTAGCCTTTTCATCCAGGATCTTGAAAAGTTCACACGTTTCATCAAAACTCCTCTATGCCGAGGACTATGCGGGCCTGTCGGTTTTGTTCCTCAGTGCCACACAGTTGGTAGCCTTTTTCGATCAGCCCAAGGGTATAACGTTTATTGTAAATGAATGCCCAGATAAGCCCTACAAGCCCACATGTGAAAAAACTGCCAATAATAACAAGCACCCCAGGCGTAATATCTCCACGAATAATAGCTGGTATTCCGCCGAAAAACAGAGTCGTCCAGCTAAAACCGTAGAGGCCGTTTTTAACAATACCTGTTTCCGGGTGCTTGAGGGGAATCACTGTTGCCATTAGCAGTATCCTTTGCTGTTCTTTTTGTGATGAGCAGAAATGAGAGACCATCCGTGTCCGTTTTGGGGGATAGGGGCGAGATAGCAAGACAGGCCGATGCTCAATGAACCTCGATCCGGCAGCGCCAAAGTTATAAAAGCAACGGGTGCTGTGTAACAAACGGGGCCATCTTTATAATTTTTTTTGGGTGCGTCGGCTTCCTATGCGTCGATTTCCTGCTGCGTGAAAAATCGCCGGGTCATTGGACATCATATCCGGCATGGGTGAGTTGTTTCGTAAAGTCTTTGTGCCAGCGGATTTCTGTGGCTGTAAAAAGCGGGCCAGCTTGGTAGATTCGCATTGAGCCTCCGTCGTTTTGACTATATGCGGAGAGACCTCGATTTTCAAGAATCCTGGGGCAAGGTAACTCAACGTCACGCCTTACGCGCGCATTGGTTTCCACAGACGCATCGGATTCATAGCCACGTAACAGCGTTTCACACGCATAGTTGGAGAGTGTCATCGGCTGAACCAATTTTTTCTCTTGACACGTTGGCATCAGTAGATAATAATTTCTTTTCAGTCGGGATGTAGCGCAGTCTGGGAGCGCACTTGAATGGGGTTCAAGGGGTCGAAGGTTCAAATCCTTTCATCCCGACCAAAAAAAGTAATGAATCAGGCCAGTTAGAGTAAATCTAGCTGGCCTCTTTCATTGCAGATCAAGAGGCGTCAAAAGGTGGCCTTGGATGGTGCGGGTGGATACACCCCAAATTGACCTTATAAGCACCACCGTGAGGTGGATAAGCACCAAAATCCAGCCAGATAAGCTCGAATTTTCTCTTGATAAGCAATGAGGCAGAGGTTAAGTTACCCCCAGAGGTGGCGTGCTTGCTGTCTGTGAGTGGGTCGTTAAAACTCGACGATGACGGATGGCAAAGGATACTCAATAATTAGCAAAAGAGATAAAAAATATAATCTCAGATATTTTAAGGCCACCCATGAACAAATGAGGCATTTTTAGTCAACAAGGCAA
>JAFTDG010000061.1 GCA_017454325.1 Desulfovibrio sp.
CAATGTGGCCATACATCTCTACAGGAAGGCCGATGCCGATGTGTCCCAGGCTGCCAGCCTTGCGGCACTTACGGCCTATGCCGACGCCATGCGCGGGGAACTTGGGCGTGACATAGTGCGCTCGCAGTTTGTGGATGCGGCTTTCGCCCCAGGCGTGTACCACGCTGAAGTGCTGGAGCCGTCAGAAGACATGGTGCTTACCCGCAAGCAGTGGGCAGACTGTACGGGGGTGACGGTTACTGTCAGGGGGCGCGCTGATGAATGATATCTTGCGTGATCCATTGCTGCAGCCTCCCCTACAGGGCGACGAGCGCATGGAGGCCCTCGCGCGGCTTATTGCCCGCCTGTCATTCCTGCCGGTGGAAACACCCATTGTAGACTTGTTTGATGTGGTGGATGCCTCGGCCCTGCCTGTGCTGGGCGGGCAGTTCCATATCATGGGTGACGAGGGCTGGAATCTTGCCCAGACGGAATCCGCCCGCCGTGCACTGTTGAAGCAGGCCATTGAACTGCACAGGCACAAGGGCACGCCGTGGTCTGTGCGGCATGCCCTGGAAACCGTGCTGGGCTGCAGCACAGAAGTGCCGGAGTGGTTTGCCTACGGCGGCGATGCACACTTTTTCCGCGTACTCATGGATGTGACCGGGGCGGCCTTCAGCGAGGAGATGGCCATTGATTCGCTACGGCTGATTCAGGAGTACAAGAACGTGCGCAGCTGGCTGGAATACCTGCGCACCCACAGCACCAATCCCCTGCCCGTAACCGTCGCCCTTGCGGTGGTGACGCGCAACAGCCGGCGCACGCTGATCCATTTTCCTGCGTCGGCGGCCACGCCGCTCGCAGAGGTTGTGGCGCTGGGTTCTGTAACGCGCAATGTCCTGCGCGGCTATATCCATTTTGCGGCACAAAAATCACCCAACGGCCGCGCCGTGTTTGGGCTTGGGGCCGTAGCGGCCAGCGCAAGCCGTAGCCGGATGTTCTTCCCCGTACCGGAGGTGCCCGCGCATGACGCCCGTATTGCTGCAGGCGTGGCCGGGCACAGCGTGGCGCGAAACGGCCTGCATTTTCCCGTAGAACAGCCTGTGCCTGTCATGGCACGTCAGCCACTTGGAACTACAGGCCACAGCCGTGTGCGCGCCGGTCTGCATTTTCCGGCATTGCCGGCCCCCAGGGGCAAAAGCCGCCGTGCCCTTGCCCCCATATCTTTCACGAGGAGTTACCTATGTCCGACGCAGTGAACGATGCCGATACAATCGTGGCCTCAACGGAAACGCCCGAATACCGGGTGATGCTGACCCATGCAGGCTCACGGCTGGAGGCGCAGGCCCATGCCGCCGGGGCGACCGTGCGGCTCACGCACATTGCCCTGGGCGACGGCAACGGCCAGGTGCCACAGCCGGACCAGGACGAGACGGCACTTGTACATGAGGTCTACCGGCGGGCCATCGACAGCCGCCGGCAGGATGCGGACGATCCCAACATCTGCTGGCTGAACATGGTCATCCCGGCCAACGACGGCGGCTTCTGGATCCGTGAGCTTGGTGTGTACGCCGAGCCGCTGAGCGAGGGCGGGGAGCCGGTACTGTACGCTTACGGCAATTATCCCCCGTACTACAAGATTAAAAAGATCAATGGTCAGGCCGTTACGCACGAGATCGCCATCCCGCTGGTCATGACCGGCACGGCGGATGTGGAAATTATTGTCAGTGACGTCGGCTATGCCACGCGGGAGCAGCTTTCGGCCTTTGCCGATGCCACCACGCGGGCCTTTGCCGGTGTGATATCCAACGTCATTAGGCTTTCGGACCGGCTCACCCGGCATGGGCTTGAGGTCGTGGACGACCCGGAGACGCATGTGGTGCATGAACCCTGCGGCTGCGGCTGCAATGACCTGGAGGGTGTCGATCTGGTTGCCACGTTTGAGCAGGCGCTGGCCGATGTGGGGCTAGGCGGCGGTACTGCTGCGGAAAGTACGCCCGGCGGCAGCACAACGCCGGATGCCGGCGATCCAGACGACACCGTTGACGATGATCTTTAGCAGCTAACCCGGCGCGGCTACCCGCCGGGATGGCCCGGCGGCCCTGGCAGCGCCAAAGATAGAAGGAGGCGCATATGGCTGGTTCCCAAACTCTCATTACTATCCTGGTTGCGGCGATTACCCGCGTGGGCGGGGAAATCAAGACCCTGCGCAGCAGTGTGTCCACGCAGATCGCTGATGCCTGCACCGCCCTGAAGAACGAGATTCTGGGCGGCGCATCTGCGGCGTACGACACGCTGAAGGAAATCGAAGATTTCCTGAAGAACAACGATACCGTTGTCGCCGCCCTGCAGGCACTGAAAATCGTCAAGTACGACGCTGCCCAGGAACTGACCAGCGAGGAAAAGGGCACGGCGCGCAGCAACATTGGCGCTGCCGCCGCCGCTGACCTGACCTCCCTGGACAGTGCAGCCGTGAAGACGACAGTACAGTCGCTGGAGGCTGCGGCCCAGGCCCAGGCCCGAACCAATATCGGTGCTGTGGCTGCAGATGACATCGGCGATTTTTCCGATCTCAACCTCGTAACCGTTTTTGAGAATGCTCTTGCCGACAGCGGCAGCGGCTCTGGGAATTCCGGCGATTAGTGCAAAGGCCCGCCCTACTATAAACGGCAGGGCGGGCCATGTTACAGACAAAGGAACCAGTTATGAGCCTTGTAACGATTATCGTTAATTTTACCCGCCGTGTGGCTGCGGAAAACAACGCCCTGCGGGCAGACATCAGACGGCTGGAGACAGCCAATGCCAACCTGCAGGCGGAGCTGACGCGCTGGACGGATCGCGTGACAAAACTGGAAGCCTGGGCCGTGGAAAATGACTACGACGGCAGCAACACCGAATCGGAAACACAGGAGTAGACAATGGCAGCAGACCCGACCAACAGCGAAGTGGTGGCGGCTCTCACCGAAAGCGTGACCGCCCTGCAGGACGCGCAGCAAACAGTCATAGACGTGAAAACCCGCGTGGTAGAGGCGGAGAAAAATCTGGGCAAGAACACCGTACTGACCACGGGCGACCAGACCATTGAAGGCGTAAAGAGCTTTACCAGCCCTGTGGCAGTGGGCACCGCTACAGCAGACGGGCATGCGATGACTAAAAAACAGATGGAAACTGCCATTTCCGGCGTGTCTGGCGACGCCGCCCAGGCCAAAAGTGACGCGGCGGCCGCCGTGACCACGGCCAACGCGGCAAAAAGCGTGGCAGACAATGCCGCCGCAACGGCCAGTACGGCAGCATCAGACGCCAGCACGGCACTGGCTACGGCTAATAGCGCGGCCAATACGGCCAGCGCCGCGCAATCTGCGGCCACACAGGCACAGCAGGCGGCAGAGGCCGCGCAGACCGCCGCAGAAGAGGCAGCCGAGGGCGGTGGTGGCGGGGCAACCCTGCTGGGCACGCCCGCCATCGGCATGGGCAGCGTACTTGCCGCCGGGCAACAGACCAGCATCACCCTGACCGAGAGCAACACCAAATACGCGGCCACAGACTATTTTTTGGTTTCAGTCAATAACGGCAGCGAAATTCAGGTGGCCGCCAGCAACGGCACGGGCACATACACATTCACGCCCGCCGGCAACACGGGCGACACCGTGGAGGTCACGGCCCGTACCGTGGACGTGCTGGGCAACAAGTCCAGAAAGGCTACGGCCACAGCGGAGATTGTGGAGGTATCCATAGCCGCCGCCGTGATCACGTCGCCCGCCAACAACGAGCAGAATGTGGCCCTTGCGCCCGTGATCACGCTGCAGGCCATGAGCGTGATCGGCGGGTCAGACACGGCCAGCAAGGTGCGTGTGCAGGTTGCGTCTGACGCATCGTTCAGCACCATTGTGTGGGACAGCGGCGAGATAACGCCGTCCACCAGCGTGACCGTGGGGCAGGCCCTCGGCCGTGATACGGACTACTACGTGCGTGCCTACTGGAAGGGCCAGACGTACGGCGTAGGGCCTTGGTCCAATGTGGTACAGATCCATACGCTGGACGCCCAGGTGCTGGGCGTATGCCAGGCAACCACGGGTGCCGCCGGGCAGAGCTTCACGCGCATAGACATGGAGGGGAATACGCTTTCCACCAACCCGGTATTCAGCAACCACCCCATCTATGCCAATATCACCGAGGTGACGGTAGACAGCCAGTACATGGTGCGCTTTCCGAAATTCTGGGTGAAGCGGGAGGCGTTGGCCAGTGGGGCCAACGTGGGCAAGGATGCGCGATTGGTTTCAGACGTGGCCCTACCGGGCTACGACATCCACCCTGCATTTCTGGCACAGGACGGTTCAACGGCGCTGGATTACGTGCTTGTGGGCAAGTACCAGGGCAGCGACGGGGGCAGTTCCAAGCTGGCCTCCGTGCCCGGCAAGGCCCCGAAGGTGAGCATAGATTTCACGACCATGCAGACATGGTGCAACAACCGCAACACGGGGGGCGTGTCGGGATTTCACCTCTGGAATGTGTGGGAATGGAGCATGATCGACCTGCTGATGCTCATAGAGTACGCGGGCACGGACTTTCAGACGCTCATTGGGCGTGGCCATGTGGATAACAGTCCCAGCGGCGTGCAGAATGTGGATCATGCCACGGTGGCGCAGGCCAGCTGGCGCGGTCTGGTGGGCCTGTGGGGCAACATCTGGCAGATGTGTGATGGTTTCCGCTATGGAGCCAGTTATTTAGAGATGGACATGGGCAGCGGGTATGTGGTGACCAATGTGGCTTCTCCCCAGGATGGTAGCTGGTTATATCCCAATACCATGCGCAAGGAAAAGGGAACCGGCTGGTCGTTTGAGCATCTGTTCATATCTGGCACGGATTATGCTACAGCAGACACTTCTGCGGCCTACCCTGATGGCCAGATTTTTAGCAAAAACTGCGTGCTGTACTTCGGCGGCCATTACGATAACGCGGCCGGATCCGGCCCGTTTTACGCGCGCGTCTTTTACAATGCCACGCGCAGCCCTAGTAGCTTCGGCGGCCGGCTCGCAAAATGGTAGCTGTGACCTGTTAACTGGATACTGTCACGCCGCCGCAGGCGGCGTCCGCCACAAATTTTTTGGCATTAGAGGAGTGCAGTTATATGGAAATCACGTTCAAAAAGGCAAAGGTCACGGTCGACTGCCAGAGCGGCGACCGTGTGAAGCTGTATACCGTGCCAGCGGCCTACAGCGAGGACGAGCTGTACCTGGCCCACTGGCGCTATGGCCAGGTGGAACCCATGCCCGCCTGCGCCGGCCGCGAGGCAGAGCTGCTGGCGGACCTTACCATTGTCCAGGAGGGCGAAACCCAGACAGCCACGGGCTACCGGGCAGAGGGGGTGACGGTCAATGCCTAGAATCGAAAACGGGGTGAACCCCGCAACAGGTCTTTCCGGGCTGGAAAATGCCAAGGCCGTGAAGCTGGCCGAGATCAATGCTGCCTGCCAGCATGCGCTGGAGGGCCTCACGGCCACCTACCCGGAGCGTGAGCTGGTGAGTTTTGACAAGCAGGAAAGTGAGGCCCGTGCCTACATGGTGGACGAAAAAGCGCAGACGCCCCTGCTGTATGCCTTGGCCACAGCACGTGGCATATCACTGGACGATCTCGCCCAGCGCGTTATCGCCAAGGCCGACGCCTTTGCCGTGGCCAGCGGCACGCTTATCGGCCAGCGCCAGGCCATGGAGGACAGGCTGGAGGCCTGCCAGACCGAGGCTGAGGTCGCGGCCCTTACCGTGGCCTACAGCCTGCCGGTAGCCTGATGCGCACCTATTTCAAGCATGTGTTCATAGCCCTCGACCAGCTTGTAAACGCGCTGGCCGGGGGCTGGCCGGACGAGACCATTTCCGCCCGTTCCTACCGTTGGGATGTGAGTGGCCTGCGCCACTGGCCACGTTATCTCATAGACTGGGTTGCCCTGCATGTTTTCCACGATCCGGACCACTGCCGTGAAAGCTTTTTGAGCGAGCGGCTGGGCCGCCAGCTGCCACCGGAATGCCGCCCCTGAAAAATCTCTTGCCAAACACTGTGGGCGGCCTTACATAAAAAGGGAACCCGGCATGCTGCTGGTACAACATACCGGGCTGGCACGGCGCGGTTAGCGCCCCCGTGCAGCGGCTACCGATTTGTGGGACTAATTGTTAGCGACCCCGACCCGCCACTAACGGGCAGGGGTCACCTATTATCTGGCTTCAGATGCCAGTAATAGGACCAAGGCCACAGCGAGTAGAATCGTCAGAGCAAATTTCCACATGGCTGTGCCCTCCTAGCTGTGTTTGAGCGCCGTGCCGGCGCAGAAGCCTAAGAGGGTAGCCGTGCAGGGGCACAGTATGCCATCCCGCCCGGCATGGCAACTGCCGTTGCCGGATGTTCCCGCCTGTGATATGAGCGAGGCATGGCAGCCAATGACGATATTTTCATCCTTCGGGCCAAAATTGACGATCTGGCCATCAAAACACATCAGCTTTCACTCAAGCTCCCCAAAAGTGAGAGGCATGTGCTGGCTGCCGATCTGCGCAGTGTGGTCAACAACATCATCCGCTACGAGGTGCAGGCGTCATTCATGCAGGGCAGTGAAGCGCGCCGCCGCCTGCGGCCGGAAGAGACCTTCCGGCTCCTCTGTCTTATGGATGCGGAAGTGGGGTTGCTCAAGCGTAAAATCCAGCAGACGTACAATCTTGGCTATGTGCCCACGCATATCTCGCAGCGCCAGCATGCCGAGTGGACGGGCCTCACCAGCGAGGTGGGCGCACTGCTCGGTTCCTGGCTCAAAACCGTTGAAGGCCGCTGCTACCGGCCTGGTCCACAGCGACAGGGAACACTAATTTAGGGGCGTCATTCTAACGTCGGCGGCAATTACAATAACGCGGCCAAATCCGGCCCGTTTAACGCGAACGTCAATAACAATGCAACGAACAACAATAGTAACATCGGCGGCCGGCTCGCAACATGACAGATTCTGCGCCACGAGGCCGCGCATCCCCCTAGGGCGGCGCGGACAGAGCGCGTCATTTTGGGAATGACGCTCCCCCTCGGCTAAAAATGCCGGGGAAACACAACACCGGCCGGGGCGGCCAGTACCTGCAGGGAACGTGGCCCCGGCCATACGTAACTACTGTGCCCAGGAAAGCCAAACATCTCTGGCCACACATCCTCGCCTACGAGAATCTGTGCGCCGCCTTCAAAAAAGTGCGCCTAGGCAAGCGCTTTCGTCCGTCCATCGTAAAAATTTACTACAATCTGTCTGACCGGCTCTTTGAAATACAGGAGCAGCTGCGCAACAAAACGTGGCGGCCTGGCCCCTCGCGCACCTTCATGGTGCAGGAGGTCAAGCCCAGACTCATACAGGCACCGGCGGCCGTCGACCGTGTGGTGCATTGGGCGCTCATGCTGCAGGCTGCTCCGTATCTTGAGCGGCGCTTCATCTATGACAGCTATGCCTGCCGTGAAGGCAAGGGGGCGCATGCGGCCTCCAGACGCGCCACAGACTATCTGCGCAAGGCAACACACCTCTGGGGAAGGCCGTACATCATCAAGGCCGACATCTCCAAATATTTCCCCAGCATCGACCAGGGCATCCTTATGCAGACGCTGCAGAGCATCTTTGCAGATCAAGATGTGCTCTGGCTTTTTTCCCGCATCATCCGCGCAGAGCAGTCCCAGGGCGTACCGGATGCCGAGCTGGACGATCTGCCCTACGGCACCGGGCTTGTGATCGGCGCGCTCACTTCGCAGTGGCTGGCCAATCTCTTTTTTGATCCCGTGGATCATTTCATCAAGGACGACCTGGGCATCAAATTCTACCTGCGCTACATGGACGACTTTGTGATCATCGGCCCCTCCAAGCTCTGGTGCCACACAGTGCTGGATACCGTGGCGCAGTATCTTGCTTGCCGCAAATTACACCTCAATCCCAAAACGAGCATTTTCCCCGCCAGCCACGGCTTGGATTTCGTTGGCTACCGCCACTGGACGAACTACACACTGCCGCGCAAGCGTACCGTTAAACGCGCCCGGCTGCGATTCAGGCACCTGCGTGAACAGTACGCCAGGGGGCGGATTGATCTGGACTATGTAAGGCCGCGCGTCGCCAGCTTTACAGGCTACATGCAGCACTGCGACGGGCATGTGACGCTTGAGCATATACTGGAGCGGTTTGTGCTGCAAAAACCTTCCTGACGTTTTTGTAAAACCCTTTCAAAGACACCCGCCCCGCATCCATTCCATAAAAGCGCTAGGATTTTTGGGGACAGTGGCGGGGGCGCAGCAACGCCCCCACCGGCGCGGCGTGCGACCACCGCACCACGGCCCCAACATGGGGGGGCACCCCCATGCCGGAGTATCCGCCTGTCGTCGTCTCTGGGCAGAGACCAGCACAGGGTAAGCGGATATTGCACGGGGCGCAACACTATTGCATGCCATGAAAAACATAATGATGGAGGAAATACGCTGTTGTCATTGCCACCGCCTGCTGGCCAAAGGTCAGGTGATTCAGGCGGAGTTCAAATGCCCCCGCTGCGGGGCGTACACCATCGTGAGGGCCGGGAGCTCCAGCCATGCGCCGCAGGACGGCCAGACGGGAGCTACCCATGCTCACTGTGGGCAGCCTGTTCAGCGGGGCGGGGCTGTGTGACCTTGGCCTTAGCTGGGCAGGGCTCAAACATCAATGGTTCTGCGAGATCGACCCCTTCTGCAGGGCCGTTCTCGCGCGTCACTGGCCAAGCACTCCCATATATAATGATATTGCATGTCTTGACGGCGTAAAGCTGCCGTCTGTGGATGTGCTTGTAGGCGGTTTTCCCTGTCAGGATGTTTCCGGCGCGGGAAAACGCGCGGGCGTTAAAATCGGCACAAGGAGCGGTTTGTGGTATGAATATGCGCGGATCATTAAAGAGGTGCAACCTCAATATGTCATTATCGAAAACGTGCGGGGACTGCTCTCCTGCGGCATTGAGATCGTCATGCAGGGGCTGGCCCAGATCGGGTATGATGCGGAATGGGAAGTGTTGCCCGCTGCCGCCCTTGGTGCCCCGCACCATAGGGAACGGGTATTCGTTGTTGCCTACCCCGTCGGTACTCGCCCTGACAGAACCTGTCGCCTGCTGCATCCGCTCAAAGGAATTGTGGGAGACCACGAGCAATTTGCAGCCCTTTATTCTTGGCTGGGTTTGCGGTTTGACAGGGCGTGCAAAACGTCCCCGCTGGAAGGCTATCGTGCCCCCATCCTTTATAGAGTGGATGATGGGCGTGCCACAGGGCTGGACGATACCGTACGGCCCTTCTCTGGCCGCGAATACAAGATAGGATGTGTTAACCTGTCAACGGCGCGGGCATGGATACCGCGCCTCAAGGCTCTGGGTAACGCCATAACCCCCCAGCAATCCTATGCTATCGCTGCCTGTATTTTGCACGCTGAAGGACTGCCTGTGCCGCCCTTGCCGCGGTAAACCACAATGAGGGTCATGAACCCCGGCATTGCGCCGCATGACGGCCGACGGAGAGTTACCCATGATACGCGACCAGTTTGGCGATGTTACCCTGTACAATGGCGATGCGTTGGCCGTTTTATCCGACATGCCGGACGAAAGCGTGGATGCCGTGCTGACTGACCCGCCTTATTCCAGCGGCGGCGTCACGATTACCGCACGCCAGGCTGACCCCGCAAGTAAATACCAGAAAAGCGGCACCATGCGTCGTTATCCGCCTATGCTTGGTGACGCCAAGGATCAGCGCAGCTGGACGGCATGGTGTATGATCTGGCTTGGTCAGTGCTGGCGTGTTGCAAGGGACGGCTCGCCGCTCATGGTGTTTACCGATTGGCGACAGCTGCCCGCCATGTCAGACGCCGTGCAGGGTGCGGGCTGGAAATGGTTGGGCATCGTGCCGTGGGACAAGCGCAACGCCCGTCCGCAGATTGGCAAGTTTCGCCAGCAGTGTGAGTATGTGCTGTACGCCTGCAAAGGCAGCCTCCTGCTGGGCACACGGGCATGCTTGCCGGGGTTGTATTCCTGCCCTGTCGTCAGTGCGCAAAAGGTACATCTGACCAGTAAACCTGTTTCTCTCATTCGTGAGCTGCTGGCCATCACCCGCTCGGACGGCATCGTGCTTGACCCGTTCATGGGCGGCGGCAGTGTGGGCATTGCTTGCCGCGAAGCTGGTCGCGGCTATGTTGGTATTGAATTGTCACCGGAATACTACGCCATCAGTCGTGAGCGCATACGGAAAATCTGAAATAGCTCATAAAAATGGCGGGGCATCAAACCTCGCCATTGTAATTTTATTGCACTGTGTGCAATGGATAAGCCGTCGAGTTATTACGCTCCTGAGATGCTTATTTTTACGCGCCGCTTCATTCTTGAGCACAATCTGCTTCTCCGCATCCATGCCGGCCTGCTTGATGATGTACGGCTGCTTTCGGCTGAAATACTTCACCGGTCCGCCAAACTTCTTGGCGCGATCGGCAGGCACCTCCATGACGCCGCCCATCTTCTGGAGTTCTGTCTGTACCAGATCAGAGCTTACGCCGAGGCTGGGCAACGGCGCGTCAAATCGTACAAAACCTGGTGCCGTAATGTCGTTGAGTTTTTCCGCAATGTTCC
>JAFTDG010000062.1 GCA_017454325.1 Desulfovibrio sp.
ATGTCTGCTTATATCTATTTCCAACACATTGATGAGAACTTTGGAGAGGTGTCCGAGTCGGTCGAAGGAGCTCGCCTGCTAAGCGAGTATACGGGCTTAAACCTGTATCGAGGGTTCAAATCCCTCCCTCTCCGCCAGAAAAGCAAGCATGACGGTTGGTTGCAGCAAATCTGCGACCCGCCGTTTTTGTCTTCATGCCGCGTGAACGCGCCCGCCCGCGCATACTTTTGCGCATACCTCCGCATACTTTGCCGCAAAATGCCCCTGAAAAAGCATACCTGCCCCCTGAAAATAGCCCGCCAGGCCGCCTTCCCACAAGCTATTGGCATACCGCACGGCATACCGATAGCAGGGACACCTCGCATCTCTGGCGGGTGTTTTGCAAATTTGTTCTGATATTTCGTTATGTTATGGATTGCAACAGCAGCAACGGTATGCGTAGAGTCTCGCTTGACAGCGGGATGTCGTGTTGTCGCTAGGCAGGGTACAATGAGGCGTCTACAGAGGGATGGTGTGGACACCCCAAAACGGGGAAAGCGGCGACAACGCTGAAATCTGCGGTTTTACCGACGTTCTTACGTCAATCTTTACTACGACATATGACAGTGGTTGAAATCACTGGAATGACGATGTTTATATCTTGTCAACTGTAACCAGATACGTTACATAATTCCCCATGATACGTTCATTCGCGCATAAGGGCCTTGCACTCTTCTTCCGCACAGGAAGCACCAAAGGAATACAAGCTATTCATGCACGGCGGCTAGGGTTTACGCTTGATCTTCTCGACGCTGCGGCAAAGCCTGAGGACATGAATTTCCCTGGCAGCCGCTTACACAGGCTGAAAGGCGATATGGACGGCATATGGAGCGTCACCATCTCTGGCAACTGGCGCCTGATATTTCGTTTTGAGGACGGTGACGCCTACGTTGTGGACTATCTCGACTATCACTAACAGTCAGGAGGACGAACATGGAAAACACACGCCAACCTTCCCGCCCCGGCGACATATTGCGAGAATTGTATCTTGAGCCGCTTGGCTTGAGTGCGTCTGCCTTGGCGACGCATATGGGCGTGTCCCGAAAAGCAATCTCCGCCATTCTCAATGGCCGTGCCGCTATCTCCGTGGACATGGCCTTGCGCCTTTCCCGTGCCTTTAACACCACTCCTGAACTGTGGCTTAACCTGCAACAAAAAAATGACTTGTGGAATGCCTGCCAGACACAAGGGGCCTGGACAGAAGTCAAGCCCCTCATGACAGCGCACGCTGTTTGATGCTGCGAGAGAGCGAGGAGGCAGACCTAAATGACGCCTTAGTCATCACCAGCAGCGGCAGAAAGGATTTCATTGTCCTGAAGTTCTTTTGGCACATACTCCAAAGCATCGCCTCTATTTTGTACAGCAGCTAAACAGATATCTTTGTCTCTAAGTTTTTTAGAGACAAAATCAAGCATAGCGCCGTTATTCTTCACAGCAATCATGCATATCTCTTTATCACGAAGTTCTTCTGGAACATATTGCAGTGGAGCGCCACCTCCATAACGACTTTTCATAGCAGCTAGGCACATTTCTCTGTCACGAAGCGTTTCAGGGACAGCTTCAAGCGCACCGCCCCACCCTTGAACAGCAGCTATACACATTTCACGGTCACGAAATTCTTCAGGTACCAAGAATAGCGATCCACATCCATTTTTCATGGCTGTCAGGCATATTTCACGGTCTCGAAGCACTTCAGGAACATTTTCCAGTGCAAAATTAGGCGAATCATCCTGTACAGCAGCCAGACACATTTCCCGGTCACGATACTTCATGGGGACTAGTTCAAGCATATTCCCATTCGATGTTACAGCGGCCAAACAAATCTCGTGGTCACGAAATTTTTTAGGGACATATTCCAAATTGGAACCATCGATCTTCACAGCATCGAGGCAACTTTTTCTGTCACGAAACATCTTTCCCATTTCTGTTCCTCTGTTGTTGTATGTTTCCATCACGACAACCACTTGGCGACATCCGTAACCATGCAGGCAAATCTTTCTTGCGCCGACAAGGCCAACCATTTCAATATGGCAGCGTACAACGTGGTATCGTCCACACTGACAGTGTAGCCGTTGATACGCAAAAAAGCATCAAAGGCTGCAAAGGCTGTGCGCTTGTTGCCGTCCACAAAAGGATGGTTGACAAGAAGGCTTTCCAAAAGAGCGCAGGCTTCTTCGCTGATATTTCGGTAGTAGCCGCTTTGAGGGCGATACACAGCAGCTTCAAGTCCCCCCTTGTCGCGTATGCCTGCGGCCCCACCGTAGCGTTGCAGCAATACAGCATGAATGGCAATAACATCGGCAGTTGTGAGGTAGTCCCTCATTGGGCGAGTTCCCGGTAGAGTGCGTCATGCTCGGCCATGCTGCCTTCAAGAGCGTCAAGTACGTGGCGGCGTGGGCTGGCATGTGTGGTTTGTCGCAGATTGAGGCTGGTATTTTCACAAACGCCTTGCAGTTGCTCTCCTTCGTCGGAGCGCCAGGCCGCGTAGCGAAGTGCCTGCACAATATCTTCCCGCTCAAGGGAGGGATACTCATCCAGCAGGCCGTCAATGCTGCGCCCTCCCGCAATCTGCCCGACCAGAGTGCCCACAGTGACTCGCATACCTCTGATGCAAGGTTTGCCGCCCATGACGCCCGGAGTTTGTGTGATACGTTCCAAACCTTCCATGACTACTCCCCAAAAGCAGGACACACTATGGCATCTACCC
The DNA here is from genome assembly GCA_017454325.1 of Desulfovibrio sp. Lineage (GTDB taxonomy): Bacteria > Desulfobacterota > Desulfovibrionia > Desulfovibrionales > Desulfovibrionaceae > Desulfovibrio. The sequence goes on from JAFTDG010000062.1 coordinate 2,747, forward strand.
AAATTCTCCGCCTCACCCAAGACAGTATGCGATTTCGTTTATAAT
>JAFTDG010000063.1 GCA_017454325.1 Desulfovibrio sp.
CATTCGCGGCAATAAGCACGTCGTCCTCAATTGATATCCCGCCGCGTGCCATGAGCAGAGAGCCGCTGTTAATATAGACGTTTCTGCCTATGACAAGCTGGTCAATAGCGGCGCCGGCTATCGGCGGAGCGATCATACTCCCTTCACCAATACGGTCCCCAAGCAATTCCTTTAACAGAGCGTTGTATTCCTCTGTTCGCGGCATAGTATGATTCAGCGTAAACATCATCTGTGCCTGCTTGTCATACATATCTATTTCATCTTTTGTCCATTTGCGCATATCTACACGTTGTTCTTCCATTGATAGCTCCTTAACTAACAATCTTTTTGTTAAAAATTACAAACGGGGCCACCTCTCAAAGGCAATGGCCACGATAACGCGCCTATGGAAAGCTTCTAGGGATTGCTGAAAAACGAGCTCGTGTGCAGGACACAGTTTCGCTCATGGCGTCAGGCAAAAACAGCCATCACGCAATATATTGAAATCTTGTACAATAGGCAAATAATACAGGCTGGACTTAGGTATCAATCACCAGCGGCCTTTACCAAAAACTTCTGGCGGGGCAAGACGACACTTGCCGCTTAATGGCGTCTACTTTTGACAGCACACTCATATCTTAGAGGTGGCCCCGTCTGTTAAACAGCACCCGAGGCATTTATAGCTTGGGTGCGGCGGGCGAGAATGGACCCAACAGAAGCTCGTCGGAGCCCGTCGCCACATCTACGTCCATACCTTCCGGTCACGTACTGGGCTTTGAAGATAATGGCCTTCTTACCCGGCATGGCCGCCGCGTATGCGGTTCCTGTTTGTCAGACCAGCGTTTTGCCTACGGCTTCCTTCAGATTCCGCCTTACGGCGGATACCCTTGCCGTCCAGCCAACAGTTCCCCGTGACGGGCCTGCGGAGGACTTGCACCTCCAAGTTCAAGCGCCCTGCCGGGCGCACAATAACGGGGAAGGCAGGGCATGTACCCTGCCTTTTTCATCCCGTTGCGCAAACCGCGCTGATCCGCACCTATTCGCCGTGAATCGACACCGTGCAGTTGATGACGGCGGGAGCGTTACGCAGAATGAGGGGCACCTCCTGGGCACTCCCAATGGATGCCGCTTGACATGTGAACAAAATCACAACATGATTATTAAAATAAAAAAAAAGGCTCACAGCATAAACGCATGGCCCTGTAACTGCAGCGGAAATCTTCCCAGGCGACCCTGATGACCGCGAATTTTCCTCTGCAGGGGCGCGGATCTGCAGCATCGCACGCTGGGTTGCCGGGCCTCATTGCACCAGATTCCAAGGAGAACAGCATGAAAGAAATTCCAGCATCTGCCGTCACCGAGGCCGTAGCGCGGCTCTGCGTTGACGCGTGCTGCCGCCTACCGGGTGACATGCACGCTGCTTTAGAGAAAGCACGCCAGACTGAGCCTTCGCCCGTGGGACGCGATATTCTGGGACAGCTTTTGGAGAACGCCCAGATCGCATCGTCCGAAAACATGCCCATCTGTCAAGATACTGGACTGGCTGTAATCTTTGCCGATATTGGCCAGGATGTGCACATCGTCGATGGCGATTTTACCGAAGCCGTCAACGCGGGAGTTCGCAAGGGGTATGTGGAGGGCTGGTTGCGCAAGTCCAGCGTAGCCGAACCCCTCTTCGAACGCAAAAACACCGACGACAACACACCCGCCGTACTACATGTGCGCATCGTGCCGGGTGATACCCTGCGTCTGCGGCTGGCTCCCAAGGGTGCTGGGTCGGAAAA
>JAFTDG010000064.1 GCA_017454325.1 Desulfovibrio sp.
AGCAGTGCGTCCAAATACCAAGAAATGAGCAAAAAAAAGATGAAAAACGAAGGAACGAATGCAAAAATAGGCAGAGAATAAGTCAAAAATCGCCGCAACAACAAAACAAAATGTCATACCCGCTTTTATGCAGCGGTCTCTTTTAGCTGACAAAAATCCGTTGAGCAATACCCGGTTGCTGGCAATAACAGGATATTAGCTGTGCAATTTCTCTACTGCAAATGGGGAAGGATGTGTGGTGCCACGAGCCGAGAACCAAAGCGGGACAAATGGTCGTTGTCCCTGTAGATAATGGCATTGTTCTGCAAAAGATAGCAAAAACTGTCATCGCAGAACACATTGCCCAGATCCACGATGCTAATATCCTCAAATTCCTTTGCAACGCGTCGCACAATCCCATTATACCAGTTGCGGGCCGCATCGGCATCCAGAGTATCGCGCCTGCTGAAGCGACACATCTGATAATTCGTAAACAGATCATAGGGTCGTTGTACACAGTTCCGAGGATGGATAGGCGAGGCTGGCGTGTCCAGGATAACGACAACATGTTTGTGATGTGCCTGCAGCAGGACAAAGCTGCGCCGCATGGCACGTTCCAGAATGCTATCCCGATTTGCATCGTCAGGATGCTGCGCATCAATAATGTCTACATATGAGCAGTATGGTCTGTGTGACAAAACAACATTTCTTATATTGTCATGCGCTATGGCCACATTATATGCCCTGTTTATAAGCTGGCGGCCATGCTTTCTGAACGCATCACCCTGACGGGTATAACTCATCACATCAAGATATGGCGCAGCGCCAGATGCAGGGAATACACCAAATTTATGCGCCGTCTCTGCCATGGCAAGGCCCATGAACAGATGATCGGCATGTGAATCCCCAATGATCACCGTATCTAAAGTATCTAGGTCACCTTGCAAGCGGCACAAATTGATATCACTCAACTGTTCCCAGTCAGGAAAAATCTTCAGGCAATTCTTTGTATACGTATTTTCTATGGAATCTATCCGTTGGGATTCACGTATATATTCTGTCGCATACAATCTTGATAACACACCATCAGCTCTATATATGAAAAAACCAGTACTGCAAATACAGCCCATAGCAATACACAGAAATACGGGAACGAGTCTGTGCCGTATTCTAAAACGCAGTGCTGCTTCAACAGTATGGTACGTGATGCTCGCAAGAATAATTGCTACGACGATTATGCACCATTTTACAACGGTTGCACTGAACGGAAGCGGATACTGAAGAATAAAAAGAAAGGCTATCAGGGGCCAATGCCACAAGTATATGGGAAAGGAAATCTTTCCCATATACACCGAGAGCCTGTTACTCAATACATAGCTGCTTATGGCATTGAGAGGCCCGGCCGCAATAAGCGCTACCGTACCGCCTACCGGTAGCCAGGTATTCCACCCAGGCCATGCTTCCCCTGCCTTGGCAGTAACCAGAGAACACAACAGCATTCCGGCTCCGCACAATGCGAGGCAAAGGGAGAGGCTGCGCCCGTCGCCCCCCTGTTCTCTGTGCAACAGCCTGGCGAGCCATTGGTCCAGCACCTGATAGACATGCAGAGTTTCGGGTTGACGCAGCAGGCTGGCCAGTACACAGCCGGCAAAAAGCTCCCAGAAACGCGATACAGGAGAATAAAAGGCTGCCGTAGTATTGGTGCCCCGCAAATACAAAGCAGCTGTAAAGGACAAAAGGCATACAATCGCAAGGGGCAGAGAAAAGCCGCACCGTTTTTTCGCACAGAACCACAAACCCACTGGGAGAACGGCGTAAAACTGTTCTTCTATGCCCAGACTCCACAGGTGCAGCAGAGGTTTGGCCCGCGATTCCACATCAAAATACCCTGCTTCAAACCAGAGCAGAAAATTGTCTATAAACCCTGCCCCTCCCGCTACATGCTTGCCAAGGGCCTTGTATTCCTCAGGCAGCAGTGCAAACCAGCCAAAAACCAAAGCTACCGTCAAAACAGTCAGCAGGGAGGGAAAGATACGCCGAATACGGCGTGCATAAAAATGGCAGAGGGTGAATTGCCCCTGCTCCGCATCGCGCATGATAATCCGACTGATCAAGTAGCCGGAAATGACAAAAAAAACGTCTACTCCAATAAATCCGCCAGGAAAAACTTCCGGAAAAACATGAAACAGCACAACTGCAGCAACGGCAAAGGCCCGTAAGCCGTCGATATCAGGGCGGTAAGCTATGACGGGGGAGGGGATTCGCATTGAAGAGATATATGTTATTCGTTAAAAATGATGCAGGAGCACCGTTGTAGGCGCACAACCAGGCGACCTAAACACCATGTGGGTCATTTCTGTATTTACACTGCATGTCCTGGATTACAGCACTGCATGCTTCTGTGCCTCGGTGTATACAGCCATGGGATGACGCAGGCAATTCCGCAAGAATGAGGTACTCACCTTTTGCTAAACAGCATCTGACTCATTTATAGCTTGATACAACGGGATGAGGATAGACACAACCGAAGCCCGTCGTCACGCATCAGCTGCCTGATGCGTCGCTACGCCTCGCCCATGATGGGAGCAGTTTGGACGAGCTGCATAAACCTCCGTACGGCGGCAAACCCTTACTGGAGCTTGCGAAGCCTTTTAATTGCATCAGCCGTGAGGCCAGTAAATCTGGTGATCTGTTCCATGGGAAGGCCATCCCCCAACATGGCAAGAGCGACCTCAGCCTTACCCTCTTGCAACCCCGCCTTTTTGCCTTCCACAAGACCTGCCTTTTTGCCCTCTGCAATACCTGCTTTTTTGCCCTCTGCAAGGCCTTTTGTGTGACCCAATATCTCCGCTGAACGAAGCCGGGCCACCATATCACGACGAGCCTTTTCTACAGCTTCGGCCTCGGCCCGTTCCTGTTCATCGGCACTCAAATGCTTGATGACTCCCCAGGCCTGCTCCATAGCGAAATTATGTTGTGCAGTTGCAGTCATTGCAGTGACTTGACCTTAGCAACAAGCAAGG
>JAFTDG010000065.1 GCA_017454325.1 Desulfovibrio sp.
ACCCCGCTTCCAGCTTGCAGTGCGCGCCAGTAAACAGAAGTGGTGCCCAGGTCCACGGCCAGCATAAGCTCCGGCAGTGGAACGGTATTGGGTATGCCTGGTGTACCTGAAATATTATTTTCGTGCGTCCGGTCATTGGGGACGGCCAGTTCCTCAGGTGCGAGCTCCAGTGCCAGCACGGCCTCGCCTTTCGCTACCTGACGACGGCAGGCCAGACGCCAGCCTGCAGACAGTTCTGCCGGGCTAAAATACGCTTCTTCCGCAGGCAACGGCGGCGGCGCTGTGCTGACAAAACGCGCGCGACAGCGGCCACAACGCCCCAGCCCTCCACACAGGGGCAGGGGAGGCACGCGACCGGAAAGCCAGATGGCCTGTGCCAGAGTTTGATCTGGCTGTGCATCAATGGCTATGGCCGGGTCTGTAGCTGCAGACGTAAGGATATGTATGACCATGCCTCAAACCTGCCCCAAGCCGAGGGTAAAGGCAAGCGTTTGGTCAGGCGCTGCCATGGGAGCGGGAACAGCTTGTCAAGGCCTGCTTTTTTTTGCAGACTAGAGCAATGCACACATGGTGTGCGTCCTATCATTTGCGAGCACAGTCGAGGCAGTATGAACAAGGTTCTGGCACAAGACGAAGTCGATGCACTGTTGCGCGGTCTGTCAGGCGGAGAAATTGAAAGCGAAACCGATGTGGAGGAAGATGACTCCGGTATTGTGGCTTTTGACCTTGCCAATCAGGATCGCATTATTCGCGGCCGCATGCCCGTACTGGAGATCGTCAACGACCGTTTTGCCCGCCTGTGTACCAATTCTCTCTCCAACGCTGTGCGCAAGCGTGTGGAACTGCACCCTATTTCCATAGACATGACCAAGTTCGGGGAATTCATGCGTTCCCTGCCTGTACCCACCTCCATCAACATTTTCAAGATGGATCCCTTGCGTGGCAATGCCCTTATGGTGGTGGATTCGCGTCTGGTTTTTGCCCTGGTGGAAAACGTGTTTGGGGGGGCCGGCTCGCAACCTAAGGTGGAAGGCCGGGATTTCACACGCATTGAGCAGGCCGTGGTGGATAAAATCGTCAAGATTGCTCTGGAAAATATGGAGGAATCGTGGCGGCCAGTGCATGACGTCAAGCTGGAGCTGGTGCGCAGCGAGATTACCCCTCAGTTTGCGGCCATCGTGCCCCCCAGTGATGTGGTGGTTATTATCACGTTTGAGGTGGAGCTGGATACGGCCTTGGGTTCTATGGTTGTGTGCCTGCCCTATGCCACCATTGAACCCATCCGCTCCAAGCTGCATGCCAGCTTCCAGACAGAAAGGCTTGAGGTTGATCACGCCTGGGTGGCCCGCCTCAAGGAACGCCTCATGGAAACGCCCGTTAACCTTAAGGTGACCCTCGGTCATACCACCATCACGGGCAACCAGCTTCTGCGCATGCAGGTGGGAGATGTCATTGTGCTGGAGACGGATCACGAGGAGATGCTCAACTGCACAGTGCAGGGAGTGACCAAGTATCAGGGCATTCCAGGCACAGTCAAAGCCATGAAGGCTTTTCAGATCATCAACAGCAATGATCCGCAGTACACCTAATGGCGCCGTGTGAGTCGCGTAAGTCTGGCCATACGTAGTTCCGGTGCGAGAATGTGCACACCCGCGGCGGGCAGGTGCGGCACCACAATAACCCCGTCGGGCACGGTTTCATCAGTTTTCTTACTTGTCTCTTTGTCAACCGCGCCCTCTAGGTTCGCTGTGGGGCGCAGCAAAATACAGCTTGTGCCTGCGGCGAGTCCGGCCTGCACATCGCGCGTCTTGTCGCCCACCATCCACGAACGTGCAAGGTCAATATGTAGATCCCTGGCTGCCTGCAACAGCCGGCCCGACTTGGGTTTGCGGCAGATGCATGGGCCTGTGATCTCCGGCAGATGCGGACAATAGTACCAGGCGTCTATGCATGCGCCTCGAGCGGCCAGATCTGCAGATACCCAAGCTTCCAGGGCTCGCAGCTCGTCCAGGGAATACATACCGCGGGCAATGCCCGACTGGTTGCTCACTACCACCAGCAGATAGCCCATGGCGTGCAGGCGTTTGAGAGTTTCTGGCACACCCGGCAGCCACCGCCAGTCTTCCTTACGGTGTACGTAGCCCTTGTCTTCGTTCAGCGTACCGTCACGGTCCAGAAAAACCGCACGGCGTAAGGCCGTTGCATGATCTGTGCTTTGCCCTTCTGTGTGCATAGACACATTTTTGCACATATTCCCCCCTAAATTTTTTTGGACTTCGCCCGTTATCTCCATTAGCATTGAACAACATGCACCGCAAATACGCGCAGTATCCTTCTCCCTATATCTCTTCTCTTCCTGTCGCGTGCGGTTTCCGTTGGGGGAGTGTCGGTGGTAATGTCGACATGCGACATGGAAATAATCCTGGGAGGTTACGATGCGGGTGTCTATTCTGTATAAAATCATTGGCGTTCTGGTGTGCAGCATATTGTTTACCGGTATTGCCATCTTTTTTACTGCCCGGTACTTCATGGCCGAAGGCTTTGAGGACGAGGCAACAACGAACCTGGAAAACATGCGACGTGTTGTTGCAACGCAAATCCAGAGCCTTAACGACAAGTATCTCGATGCGGCGCAACTTATTGCCGAAAACTCTTCTCTGGTCGGTGCCCTCATGGCCAGAGACATGGCCACGCTGAAGGACGTGCTGGATCAGGACATGAAGCGCACAGGGGCACAGTTCATCACCCTTGCCGATGGCAAGGGCAATGTGGTCATGCGTTCGCATTCCGAGAAACGTGGTGACAGCGTGTTGAAACAGAGCGTGGTGCAAAGGGCGCTTAGGGGTGAAAACACTGTCAATATCGAACGCGGCACGGCCGTCAAATTCTCCGTGCGTGCCGGTGCGCCTATCAAGGTCGGCAATAATATCATCGGCGTCATGATTATCGGCGAGGCGCTGGATTCCAACCGCTTTGTGGACAATATCAAGAAGATGACCGGCCTTGAAATGACCGTGTTTGAAAATAATACGCGCATTGCCACCACACTCACGCAAAACGGCAGCCGCGTCGTGGGCACCCAGCTTGAAAACCCTGCCGTTATCAACGCTGTGATCAATAACGGTCAAACCTTCGAGGCCAATGCCACCCTGTTCGGCAAACCCTTCAAGACTCTGTACTGGCCCCTGAAGAACAATACCGGCCAGACCATGGGCATGTGGTTTATCGGGCTTGACCATTCCACGGTAACAAAAACCATCAGTAACATTGCCTTTTCGTGTATTGTGGCCATACTGATCATCGTTGCAGTATTGAGTCTGCTTGGTGTGCTCTTTTCCCGGGCGTTGGTTACACCACTTAAGAAATGCGTGTCATTTTCTACGAGCGTGGCCGAAGGCAAGCTGAACGAGCAGCTGTATGTGGCTCCCCGCAAGGATGAAATCGGGGACCTGGCGGATTCTCTGCGCATCATGGTGGATTCGCTGAAAAATAAGATCGGCGAAGCCGAAGAGGCTACCGCTACTGCCGAGGAAAAGAGCAAGCAGGCTGAAGCTGCAACGCACGAGGCGGAGGCTGCCGCCCGCCGGGCTGAAGCTGCCAAGTCCGAAGGCATGCACGCCGCCGCCGAGCAACTGGAAGCCATGGTCAATGCCATCTCGGCTGCCTCAAGCCAGCTCTCAGCTCAGATTGAGCAGTCAGACAAGGGGGCAGCGGAATCCTCACAGCGTCTGTCCGAAGCAGCCACAGCCATGAACGAAATGAATTCCACCGTGCAAGAGGTGGCCCGCAATGCTTCCTCCGCAGCTACGGTTTCCGGCGAGACACGCAATAATGCCGAGGAAGGGCAGAAGATCCTTTCCAATGCCATGGCCAGCATCAACCAGGTGCAGAAGGTCTCCATGGCGCTCAAGGAAGATATGAGCACCCTGCATGGCCATACCCAGAACATCAGCCAGATCATGAATGTGATTTCCGATATCGCCGACCAGACTAACCTGCTGGCGCTCAATGCCGCCATTGAAGCCGCCCGTGCGGGTGAGGCCGGACGCGGCTTTGCCGTTGTGGCTGATGAGGTGCGCAAACTGGCAGAAAAGACCATGGCTTCCACCAATGACGTGAGTCAGGCTATTACGGCCATCCAGGGCAGCGCCGAACAGAGCGTGAACCGCATGGAAGAGGCCCTTAGCAGTGTGGAACAGGCCACCAGTCTGGCCCAGCAGTCTGGCGAAGCCCTGCAGCAGATTGTGCGCAATGTTGAAGACACGGCAGATCAGGTGCGGGCCATTGCCACGGCCTCAGAAGAACAGTCCGCCGCCAGTGAGGAGATCAACCAGTCCATCACCTCGGTCAACCTCATGTCCGGACAGACAGCTCAGGCCATGGGCGAGGCGGCCAAGGCCATCTCCGATCTTGCCCAGCAGACCGAACGCCTTAGCGCCCTCATTGAGGAAATGAAGCGGGCCTGAGTATACAAGAATGAAACTACTGGCATTGGGGGGCCGTCTGTATGATGGTGCGGACGGCCCCCTGTCATGTACTTGTGATGTGCTCCTGACAACAATAGATCTTTCCGCCTATAGTTAGGTCACTCCGCAGCATTTAGAGGTATGCTATGACGATCAAAATCCGCATCATTTTGGGATTTCTCTTAGCCATCGTGCTGGTCTCTGCCGCCACTATTTCGCTCACAGCCTGGCAGATGCGAGAGGATGCCAACGGCTATTTTGCGGCTTCTGCCAGTCGTCAGTTGCAGTTATTGGATGGCATGGTGACCCAGTTCATTGAAACCGCGCAGAGGAATGCTGGGCAGATCGCTTCTACAAAGGCACTGCCCGTAGCCAATGCAGAGCATCTCTTTCCCAATTTTTCCGATAGTGCATCCGGAGCTACCTACCGACTGAAAGATTTGTCCCCAGAGGCCCTTGCTGCCATCCAACCACTGCTTGCCTTGGGCAAACTGAACAAGGAATATGTGGAGGTGTATGCGGGTTTTCCTGATGGCAGTTATGTCAGCGGCATGCTGGAAACCCCCCTGCCGCCTCGTTTCAGCACCAGTAAACGCCCTTGGTACACTGCTACGGTGCAATCTTCCAACGACAGCATCGTTACAGATGCCTATCAGTCTGTGACAGGGGAGATCGTTTTCTCCGTCACACACAAGATTCGGGGAGATCGCGGAGATTTGTTGGGCGTTGCCAGTATTGATGTTTCCCTCCAGGGGCTTTCCGAAATGATTGCCACGCTCAATTTTGGCAGAACGGGATACTTTATGCTGGTGGAGGGGACGGGTCGCGTTCTTTGTGACCCCAAAAACAGTGGTAATACGGGCAAAATCATCGGTAAGGAATTATCCGACCAAGGCCTGGCGACCATATTGGCTACCGACTCTGGTGAGTTAGAGCTGTCCATGGATGGCGCGAATGTGCGGGCCGTGGTGCAGACCACAAAACACGGTTGGAAAACTGTTGCCCTGCAGTCCGTGGATGAAATCAACGAACGCAGTAACAGGGCCATACTGCGTATTCTGGCCGTTGCCGGCGTGATAGCCATTGTGATGATTCTTGTGGGCCTGTTCATCGTGCGTAGTATCACCAGACCCCTGGGTGTGCTGCTTACTGCCACGGACCGCGTGGCCGGTGGTGACTATGCGGCCATGCCCGAAGCCCGCGGCTTTTACGGTGAATTGCTGGCCCTGTACCAGTCACTCAAGACCATGGTGGCCAGCATTGCCGATAATATCAATTTGGCCCATGCCAAAACACAAGAAGCTGAGGAAAAGAGCCGTCAGGCCGAAGCCGCCACGCGTGAGGCAGAGGCAGCTACCCGCCGTGCCGAGGCTGCCAGGTCTGAAGGCATGCACGCTGCTGCAGAGCAGCTGGAGGTCATGGTCAATGCCATTTCAGCCGCCAGCAGTGAACTCTCGGCTCAGATACAGCAGTCAGACCGCGGAGCTGTGGAATC
>JAFTDG010000066.1 GCA_017454325.1 Desulfovibrio sp.
ACCTTCTTGGGCATGAAACGATATCATTTCGCACGTTATGGATTGCCAATCCACATCAACGTGAGCTAATGAAAAACAATGCTCATGATAGAGCTGCCGTCCATGTGTGGAAGGAGGCAACATGTATATTTGTTCTAAACTATTCAACGATATCAATTTTGAACCAGATGCCGTGCAGCCCTGTTGCAATGTACACTGGATTCGTGTGCCGCGTTTCTCATTTACCGGCGGCCCGTTGGATATGCAGGCCTACGCTGCGCACATAGGCCGTGTGATGGACGAACTGCAGCGTGGTGGCCCTCTTTGCAAAGGGTGCCCTGACCTGCAGGAACATGACCTTGGCCTGAACAGAAATGTGCGTATGCTGTTCCGCACGGTCAGCATCAATATGCACCGTTATCAGTGCAATTGCCGCTGCGTGTACTGTGATCTGTGGCAGCATGCGGAAAAGGGCGGTGGTTATGCCATTTTGCCTGCGCTGCAAAGCCTAGCAGAACAGCATGTGCTGCACAAACAGTGCTATTTCAGCTGGGGAGGCGGGGAGCCGACCATTCTGAAAGATTTTGAATTGGCCACCAGCTGGATACTGGAACAAGGGTATCCGCAGTATGTTCATACCAATGCGCTGCGCTATTCCCCCACGGTGGAACGTCTGCTGCGTCAGGGGCGCGGTGCTGTCAACGTGAGCCTGGATAGTGCCTCGCCGGGCGTGTACCGTGCTGTCAAGGGGGTCGATGCGTTCACAAGAGTAGTGGAACACATACGGCGGTATGCAGCTGCAGCCTGCACACCCGGTCTTGTGCACGTGAAATACATTGTTTTTGCAAAAAATAATTCTGTGAAAGAAATCGCGCATTTTCTTGACCTGTGCTGCAGCCTCCATGTGGATGTGGTACAGTATTCCCTGAATTTTGCGGAGCTCAACACCGGCAGTGCACAGGCCACATCCCTGTTGGGAGCGGCTTTTTTACGGCACCATGCGGCAGAACTGGGGCTGCGTACGGAACCTTTCTTCATTCCTCCGGCAGAAATGGAAGCCATTGGCAAGCTGGAACAGGAACATTTTGGCGGCGTGGCAGCACAGGCATAGCCCATCTGATGCTGTTGTCACCTCTTGTGACGATGTATACCCGTGCTGTACGAGCCATGTTGCCAATGCGGTCGCCTCTACCCCAGGAAATTTTTTCTTATGTTCAGATTACGCTGGCGCGCCGGAAGGTTTTGGTTTACTAGCATTAGCATGCCATGGCAGTGAAGGCGTGCGGCCTTCCTGTGTGTTTTACCAGGCGGGGGTTGCCTGTGGAAGGTTTTGCGTTGCGTCTGCTGCGTTGTCTTGCGCTGTTTTTGCTCTGCCCTTGCCTGTGCTCTTGTTTTGATACAGATGCGGGGCGACGGACCCAGATACCCGAAGTCAGCGTGCTAGAAATTGTTCCCCGCAGTGTGCCTTTGCGTGCAGAGCTCTCGGCAAGGGTCAGTGCCTTTCGCAAGGCCGAGGTACGGCCACAAGTGAGTGGCATTCTCATGCGGCAGCTGTTCAGAGAGGGTTCCCTGGTGCAGGAGGGCCAATCCCTGTATAAAATTGACCCTGCTACCTACGAAGCCGCTGTGGCAAGTGCCCGTGCCGAAGTGGCCAGGGGCGAAGCGCGGCTGCATGCTGCTGCCCTTACCCGCCAGCGCAGGCGTGCACTGCTAGGCGTCAACGCCGTGAGCAAACAGGCCTATGAAGATGCCGATGCCGAGTATCTTCAGGCGCAGGCAGATCTGGATGCCGGCAAGGCGGCTCTGCGTGCTGCGCAGATACAGTTGCGCTACACAGATGTGCTGGCACCTATTACCGGCCGTATCGGCAAGTCTTCGGTGACGCAGGGGGCGCTTGTTACGGCCAATCAGGCTTCCCCTCTGGCTGTCATTCAGCAGCTCGACCCTGTCTATGTGGATATGACCCGCTCCATTCTTCCCATGCTGCAACTGCGGGAACGCTTTGCCAAGGGGGTCATAACACGCCCTGAGAACGGGGTCACGCCTGTGCGTCTGGTTCTCGAAAACCAGGCAGCATATCCGCTGGAGGGCGAGTTGCAGTTTGCCGACATCTCGGTGGATGAAAGCACCGGCATGGTATTGCTGCGCGCCGTGTTTCCCAACCCGGATGGTGTGCTGCTACCCGGCATGTATGTGCGTGCCATTGTTGAGGAAGGCGTGGAGGAAAACGCATTGCTTGTGCCCCAGCTGGCTGTGCGCCGCAATGCCAAGGGGGAGGCCAGTGTGTTTGTGCTCACTGCTCAAGGTACTGTTGAGGAACGTGCCGTAGACGCTACAGAGCGCGTGGGCACAGACTGGCTGGTGCGTAAAGGCCTGGTCGCCGGGGAAAATGTGGTCGTGCAGGGCTTGCAGCGCCTGAGGCACGGCATGCACGTCAAGGCGCATATCCTGCCGCAGACTGTGGATGCAAAGGCCGCATCCACGCCATAATCAACGACTATGTCGCATTTTTTTATCAGCCGCCCCGTATTTGCCTGTGTGCTCGCCATCCTCATAATGCTGGCAGGCTCATTGGCCTTTGTGTCCTTGCCCGTGGCGCAGTTTCCACATATGGCACCGCCCACCATCACCCTTATGGTGGACTACAGCGGGGCCTCGGCGAAAACCATTGAAGACGCCATCACCCAGCCTGTTGAGCAGAATATGGTGGGCCTGGATCGTCTGCTTTACATGACTTCCACGAGCAGCTCTGAGGGGCGTATGGTCATGCGTATGACCTTTGAGGCCTCTGTAGATCCCGACATGGCGCAGATGCAGGTGCAGAACCGCCTGCAGCTTGCCATGCCCCGCCTGCCGGATACGGTCAAAAGCCAGGGCGTTCGTGTGCGCAAGGTTTCAGATACCTTCCTGCAGTATTATTCATTTTTTGATACGACAGGAAAACTCCCTGTGGAGGATATTGCCGACTTTATCGCCTCCACCGTGGTAGATCCCCTGTGTCGCATCGATGGCGTCGGCGATGCCACCATATATGGTTCCCCCTATGCCATGCGCATCTGGCTGGATCCCAACAAGCTGCGTTCTTTCAGTTTAACGCCTCATGACGTGATTCGTGCGGTACAGGCCCAGAACGATCAGATTTCCGTGGGGCAGATAGGTGGTTTGCCCAGCATGCCCGGGCAGGAACTCAACGTCACCCTGCTGTCACGGGCAAAGCTGGAAACGGTGGAGCAGTTTCGCAATATTGTGGTGCGCGTGAACTCTGATGCCTCTGCCGTGCGCGTTTCAGACATCGCACGTGTTGAGATGGGGCGGCTGAACTACGGCATTACTGCCTCCTACAATAAGCAGCCCGCTGTCTCTGTGGGCATTCAGCTGGCCGAAGGAGCCAATGCCGTAGATACTTCGGCAAGGGTAGCGGCCTTTATGGAACGCATGCGGCAGTTCTTTCCATCCGGGCTGGACTATCTCATACCCTACGATACCGTGCCCTTTATCCAGCAGTCTATCCACGGGGTATTTCAAACATTGCTGGAAGCAATACTGTTGGTGGCGCTCGTAATGTTTGTCTTTCTCCAGAGCTGGAGGGCCACGCTCATTCCAACCCTGGCCGTGCCCATTGTGCTGCTGGGCACGCTGGGCGTTATGGCGGCTATGGGGGCCACCATCAACACCCTGAGCATGTTCGGTCTTGTGCTGGCCATTGGCCTGCTGGTGGATGATGCCATCGTTGTGGTGGAAAATACTGAGCGTATTATCCGTACTGAAGGTCTGAGCCCGCGCGAGGCCATTGAGAAATCCATGCACCAGATTGCCAGCGCTCTTATCGGTGTGGCAGCCGTGCTTGCGGCCGTGTTTTTACCCATGGCTTTTTTTGGCGGCATGAGCGGGGCCATCTACCGTGAGTTTTCGTTGACCATTGTTACAGCCATGGTGCTCTCCGTTTTTGTGGCCGTTACCATCACGCCGCCGCTATGTGCGCTTTTGCTGCGCCCTGGAAACATGCAGCCGCAACAGGGCTTTTTTGCCTGGTTCAATCGCCGGCTGGATAGTGCCACCCTGGCCTATGAGGCCATCGTTGCCCGCTGGATACGACGCCGGGGCAGAGTCATGGTTGCCTATGTGCTGCTGGCTTGTGTCACGGTACTGTTGTTGCGGCAAATGCCCACGTCGTTTTTGCCCGTGGAAGATCAGGGCGTGGTGAACATCAATGTCTTTCTGCCCCCTGGGCACACTCGGGAAGCAACACTCGCTGTGCTGGAAGAGATCGAACAGTATTTTCTTACGGAGGAACAGGAAGCCGTCCAGGGGGTTGAGATGCGTACGGGCATTGCGGCAGGCGGTTCCCGTGGGCAGAACGTGGCTTCCGGTTCTGCCAACCTCAGACCATGGGATATGCGTAAGGACCCAAATCTTGGGGCAGACGCTATCGTACAGCGTGCCCGCGCCCATTTTGCCGGACATCCCGTGGCGCGCATTCTCATTTCCCAACCACCGCAGGTACGCGGCCTGGGACAGGCGTCGGACATCTCCCTGCAGCTGGAAGATCAGGGCAATCTTGGGCACGAGACCCTTATTAATGCACAGCGGGAGCTTTTGGATGCCGCTTCCCGCAGCCCGTTGTTGTTTAATGTGCGTACGACCTCATTGGACGATATTCCACAACTCGTGCTACATGTGGACGACCACAAGGCAGGCATGTACGGTCTGAGCGCTGATACGCTTAACGAGGATATGACAGCAGCCTGGGGCGGCGTATACGTCAATGATTTTGTGGACAGAGGCCGTGTCAAACGCGTCTATGTGCAGGGGGATGCTCCATGGCGCATGAATGGCGATGACCTTGGCTTCTGGCATTTCCGTAACAGCGAGGGGGGAATGGTGCCCTTTGACGCCGTGGTCACGCCTGAATGGAGTTTTGGCCCATCTCAGCTGGAGCGCTTCAACGGCGTGCCTTCGGTGAGCATTCAGGCTGCTCCGGCCCCTGGGGTGAGTTCAGGTGATGCCATGGCAGAGCTCGTACGCCTTGTGGGAGAACTGCCACACGGTATCGGGCTGGAATGGACCGGACTGAGTTTTGAGGAAGACCGTTCAGGCGGGCAGACGGGCTATCTGTACGCTCTCTCCATTCTGGTGGTCTTTCTCTGCCTGGCAGCGCTGTATGAAAGTTGGTCCATACCTCTTGCCGTTATTTTGGTGGTGCCTGTGGGGGTGCTGGGGGCACTCGCATTGAGCGGACTGCGCGGCCTTTACAACGACGTGTATTTTCAGGTGGGCATCCTGGCAGTCATTGGCCTTGCTGCCAAGAACGCCATTCTCATTGTAGAGTTTGCACAGGAACTGACACGACGGGGCAAAAGTCCCAGCCTGGCTGTTATTGAGGCGGCCCGGTTGCGTCTTCGCCCCATTATCATGACATCCATGGCCTTTCTGCTGGGCGTCCTGCCCCTGACTGTCAGCCGGGGGGCAGGTGCCAACAGCCAGCATGCCATCGGCACGGGCATCATCGGGGGCACTTTTTTGGCAACCGTTCTGGGTATTTTTCTTATCCCCGTGTTCTTTGTGGTGGTGAGCCACATTTTTGCCCGGGGCAGCAGGTACAACAAGGTTGGGGACAGCAAAGGGTAGACGATGACAGCAGTTCAGGGTAACGCCGGCGTGGCGTTGGCCGGCACGCTTTGGATTGTGCTTACCGCCGTATTGTGGTCTTTTCTTGGGCTGATCAGCAAATACTGCCTTGCTGCAGGCATGACCCCCATGGAGTGCGCGTTTTTTCGCGCATTGTTTGGCTGCGTGGCCTTTGTTGTACACTGTGCCGTAACCGGGCAGCTGCGTTTCCCAGGCAGACCTGAACTGCTGTGTATGCTTTTTGGCATGTGGGGCATTGGCTGCTATTATGCATTTGCCCAGTATACCATCACCTTCTGTGGCGCTGCCATGGACATCATACTGCAATATACGGCACCCTTCTGGGTAGCCGTGTTCGCCTGGCGTTTTTTTGGGGAAAGGCTGACCATGACCAAGCTTGCCTCTATTGGCATTGCTGCGGCGGGTACCCTGTGCGTGTGCTGTTCTGGTGGGAGCATACCCTCAGGCTTTTCCGCCTGGGGCATTGCAACGGGGTTGGCCTCAGGCCTGTGTTACGCCACGCACTATCCCTTTGTTCGATACTGGCAGGGCCGCTATCCCTCATCCGTCATCTTCACCTGGATGCTTGCCGGGGGCGCGCTGTCCTTGTGGCTGTTTTTGTCTGGCACACACGTCAGGCCAGCCCTATCTCTTTCTGTCTGGTGCGCCTCGGCTGCTACTGGGATAGTATGTACCTATGCGGCGTTCATGTGCTATGCCAGGGCCCTGCAGCGCATCAGCCTTGTGCGGGCTGTGGTTACCTCTGAACTGGAGCCTGTGCTTTCCATGTTCTGGGTCTGGCTGGTTTTTGGCGAAAATTTCAGCCTGCTGGGTTGGGTGGGCAGCATTTGTATTATTGTTTCAGTACTTGTGCTGACTCTTTCCCGTGCGAGGTAGCGTGCAGAGCATGAAGACAGCGCGCTATTTTTTTGCGCGTTGGGGCAGTACATGTACTGCCTTGCCTTTTTTCAGAATAACCCTGCCATAGCCGTTTTCCGCCCCTTCGCCACACTGGGCCAGCCCCCCACCGGTGTCGTGCAGCACCGGCAGTATTTCGCCATAGCCGCTTGTCAGTTTCAGGGCGTAGACTGTCTGGCTCAGGGAATCACAGAAGGGGATGAGCTCAACGGCGGAGCTGTGTGTTTCTGTTGTCTGCTTTGAAGAGAACAGGGACAGCAGAGTGCTTCTATATGCCCAGCACGCAAAGCCAATGCCACCTAAAAGCCCCAGTAGAAGCAGGAGCAGGAGCAGGCGCAGCAGTAATTTTTTGCCGCGGCCTGCGGGCTTTGCCGCACCATCGTTGGGACTTTCAGATGAACTGCTTGCCATGGAACATCCCCTGGTAGTGGCCAGGCACAGCATAACACATGTGCCCAAGGTGAATCTGTATGGTGTTACGACCTGTTGAGCAGGCCCAGTGAACGTGGATCAGTGATTTCAAAGTGCTCAATGTCAGCAGCGGAGCCTTTCTGGGGCGGGATCATAAACACCATTTCTTTCTTATGTTCACGGTAACGCCCCATGAGCGCGGCAATCAGTTTTCCGCGGTAGGGGGCAATGACCTTTGCATAGGCCAGTCCAAACTCTTCTGGCGCGGTAAAACGCCAGGCCCGGTTTTTCAGGAATGGTACTTTGAAGAGAAGATGTTCAAGCATTGTCCCGGCAAGATGCTGCTTTTGTACGGCATCAGAGATGCGCCATGCACAAATTTTGCCGGAATCGGGAAATACAGAATGTTTCTGGCTTTTACTCGCGGTAGGTTTAAGCACCATACAGCCCGCAAGCTGTCCATCCAGTGTCATCAGGATGAGAGGCCGCAGCTGCTTATATACTTTTTCATACCAGACACGAAACAGCGGATACCACTGAACCATGCTGTCGTCTGGATTGAGCATGCTTTCAGCCAGATCGTAGTAGTCCGAATCAGGTGAACCAAGAAAGGTTATATGGATTTGTGGCGTTTCCATACTGTGCTCTGAATGTATACGTTCACTTCTATCACTATAGCAGTTCATTGCCTGTCTGTCGACTCATGCGTAGGCCAGTATTTTGACCATTGTCATTAAGCCAAAGGACGACTATGGTTGTATTGATAAAAATGTACCAATCCGATGATTGGGGGCTATTGGTGAAATCACTTATATACATATGGGAGGGCAGGACATATGAAAAGAGCAATGCTTATTGTGCTTGGAGTGGTTTGCCTGTTGGTGTTCGCTGGTTGTGTGCGGTCACATCGCAATTATAACCACTACGACTATAACTACTATGAGGACGACTATCGTTACCATAATCGCAATTATCACCACGAACAGCATCATAAGCCGCATTATGTGGACCATAACCGCATAGATCATCACAAGCCGCATCACAATGGGCACCGGGATCAGCGCTGGCATGATGCAAGGAGAGACCATACGCATCACAATAGCAATGGTGACAATAGGCATAGACCGCATAACGGGGAAAGGAATCACAATAGGTACAATAACAACTAATCCCCAAAGAACGCCTGGTACTGCCATGCGCCGAATGACGCATCACCGATTGTGATTTTTGGCGTATCGTGCTACTTTACAAAATTATAAGTAACCGGTCGGGCATACATGGGTGTAGTGAATTGGGTATGTTTACAGAATATTTTGGCACCAGAGGTTTTTGCAGCATAGCTACGCAATGTTTGGTGCGATTTTGTACAGATTGGATACAAAAAGGGGTTGCATTTTCATGCAACCCCTTGAAAAATTTGGTGGGCCATCAGGGACTCGAACCCCGAACCAACTGATTAAGAGTCAGCTGCTCTACCAATTGAGCTAATGACCCATAACGTGAAATCGTGTATACGCTCATGCAATCTCATCTGTCAAGCAATTTGAGAAAATATCTGAGAAACATGCGTGCCCTATCTGGAGTGTTTTCAGATAGATGCAAAGCGTGGTGTTGTGCCGATACTATCATGGGCCGTATTGGCGTATGGGGGTGTTTGTTTTTGGTTCTACTATGCCCTGTACGCACCGCCCATGCGCAGATGTTACACCCTGACATTCAGATTGCGCAGGACGGGCAGGAACGGATTGCTGCGCTGCATATCACCATTCCCGAGGAATTTCATGCCTATGCGCACAATCCTGGTGAAGCGGGGCGGCCTACAACGGTGACTTTTTCTGTAGAAGGGGGCAGTTCCCTTCCCGTATACTACCCCGAGGGCACCTTACAGCGTGATTTTTATGATCCTTCAGCGACTATCTATGTATACTCAGGTGATATTGATTTCTTTATTCCCTTGCCGTCAGATGCCACTGGCAAGTCGTTTAGTGCTGGGGTGAGCCTGCTGCTCTGCTCCAATCGCAAGTGCCTGCCGGTTCATGAGCAGCTGAAGGGCGTTGTGCCACAGGCGCCGCCCCAGATAAAGGATACTTCCTGGGCAGCACAGTGGGTAGAAGCAAGACGCAGTACTGTCCCCAGCCCAGGAGATGGGGGAGTACAGGAATCTGTCGGGCAGAATGACGCAGGAGCATCTTTCAATGGTATAATGCCAGCCCCTGCCCCGGCACCCTTGCCGTTGCCAGAAAATTTTGGCTTGAAGCTTACACCAAGATATCCTGATACCGAATTGGAGATTACCGGCATTGGCAAGGCCGTGCTTTTCGGCATTGTGGCAGGACTGTTACTCAATGTTATGCCATGTGTGCTTCCTGTTTTGACGCTTAAGGTTAGTGGACTCTTGCTTGTCAGCGGCAGGAAGCGCGACGGGCTGCGAAGTTTTCGAGAGCACAACCTCTTTTTTGCTGCAGGCATCATGACGTTCTTTACTGTTCTTGCCCTCATACTGGGCTTGACAGATCTCATGTGGGGGCAGCTGTATCAGAATCAGGCAGTGTTGCTGGTGTTGCTGATTGTGGTTTTTTTAATGGGTTTATCGGCGCTTGGGGTATTCAGTCTTCCAGTTATTGATCTTAAGATTGGCAGGGACGCAAATAATCCTCGATGTTCCGCTTATGTGACAGGACTTGTCTCGACTTTTTTGGCCACGCCATGCAGCGGCCCCATGCTGGGAGGCGTGCTTGCCTGGGCTTTTACACAACCCCTCTTTGTGCTCATGGCAGTGTTTTGGTCTGTGGGGATAGGCATGGCTCTGCCATATTTGCTCTTAAGCCTGTGGCCATCCCTGGCGCATATCCTCCCCAAACCTGGGCGATGGATGCAAACCTTTGAACGCATTGTTGGTTTTCTTCTGTTGGGCACAGCCCTTTATCTGCTTTCTTTGTTGCCTGTCGAAAAATACATGCCTGTGCTTTCCGTACTGCTTGTGCTGTCCCTATGCGCCTGGTTGTGTGGCCGTTACCTGGGGGTGCGTGCTTCATTGAGGGGCAATATTGCCTCCGGTGTTTTTTTTGTGATTTTCTTGTTGGGGGCAGTGTTTTGGGTGCTGCGTCCTGTGGAACCCCTGCCGCAGTGGCATGCATTCATGCCGGAAACTTTTGAGGCCAATTTGGGAAAACGGGCCATGTTGCTGGAGTTTACGGCAGATTGGTGCCCTAACTGTAAATTTTTGGAAGCTACTGTGCTGACAGATGAACGCATGCGTACGTTAACAACCCGTTATGGCATGGAACTGGTGCGTGTGGATTTCACTACCGCCAATGCCTATGCCATGCGCCTGTTAGAAGCACTGGGCAGCAGAAGTCTTCCCTTGACGGCATTATTCCCTTCAGGTGATACTGCAAAACAGCCTCTTGTGCTTCGTGATGTGTATGGCATACAAACATTGGAGCTGGCTTTAGAAAGTGCCTTTGGAAAATAGGTGTTTTTTTCTCTGTATGGCCTATGCTTCTTTACTGTCATGCCGATACTATTGGTAGTACGTTATCTACAGACGTGACTGTAAGGACGGTCAGGGTTGTGGCGGTGTTCCGCCCAGCTTGTGAACCATGCCAATGCAGCCTACTTGTGACAAGGGAGCAGACATGGATCTGAATCAGGCAAAACATGAAGACGAGCTGCTGCAACTGGTGACGTTCAGCATCGGTGAGGAAGAGTTCGGCGTGAACATCCTGAAAGTGCAGGAGATCATCCGAACCATGGAAATCACCAAGGTGCCGCGCGCTCCAGAATTTGTCGTGGGCGTTATCAATTTGCGTGGCAAGGTGATCCCGATTATTGATCTGCGCCGTCGTTTTGGGCTTGCTTTTAAAGCACCAGACAAAAATACGCGCATCATTGTTATCGAGATCAACAGTATTATTGTCGGTTTTGTTGTCGATGCCGTTTCTGAGGTGTTGCGCATTCCCACAAGTACGGTAGAACCGCCGCCGCCGGTGGTTGCCGGAGTAGATTCCGATTATGTCAGCGGCGTGGGCAAGCTGCATGATCGTCTACTTATCTTGTTAGATCTTGATAAACTGCTTTCCAGCGAAGACATTGAAATGTTGAGTTCGCTGTAACAGCTTGCAGCGCAGCACATGTCTTATTGTTGCAATGCGGGCGGAGGGCTTTACTTCCGTCCGCATTGCGCTTCTTCAGCGTGTGTCACAGGCAGTGCACAGTCTCCTGTGCAACATGCACGGGTTGGTAAACACGTCATTCCTTCATTTGGAAGGTAGCATCCTCGTCTATCATGGAGAGCATGATATCGGCAAAACGTGGATCGAACTGTGAGCCCTTTCCCTTTTCCACTTCACCGCGTACAAATGATTGTGAGAGTTTCTTGCGGTAACTTCTGTTGCTTGTCATGGCATCATAGGCGTCCGCTACAGCGATAATGCGCGCTTCCTCTGGAATATTTTTCCCCTTCAGACCATCAGGATAGCCCTTGCCGTCGTACCGTTCGTGATGCCAGCGGGCCCCTGTCATCAGTTTGGGCATTTCCTTAATACCTTGCAGGATATGAGCGCCCATTACTGGGTGATTTTTGATAATTGCATATTCCTCGTCTGTAAGCCTGGCAGGTTTATTGATAATTTCATCTGGTACACCGATCTTTCCGACGTCATGTAAAAGGCTTATCATGTATAATTCGCTAAGCTGTGCATCTGTGTACCCTGCGCGGCGACCAATTTCCATGGAATATTTAGCCACACGGCTTGAATGCCCGTTGGTATAGGTATCCTTGGCGTCAATGGCTTGCGCCAGGGTCTGCACCACATGCAGGGACAGGTTTTCATTTTCGCGGGTCTTTTTCTCCACTTCAGATTCCAGATGCTTCTGAAAGTGGACAAGTTCGTTGGTCATTTCATGAAAAAAATGCGAAACAAGATAGGAGAGAGGTATCTTTCCGGATGGGGTAAATGTTGTCTGGGGTATTATGGAGTATTGTGCGCTCTGTCTGGGTATGTCATTCCCCTCACGCATGCCCACTGCCACGAATGCACTGTTCAGCACGCCACCTTTTTTGTTTTGCAAGGAAATTTCCCCATATCCATGGCAATAGGCCAGCTGGGGATGGTGTTGTTTGTAATAATCCCATTCCAGATGCGCTTCGTCTTGCAAAAAACCGGCGCGATTTCCGCACAGGGTTATAAGGACAGCTTCAGGTGAAAAAATGTGCATCCGTTCACTGCCTGTTGATGAGGCCCCCAGAATTTGCTCACGAGTACAATATGAAAAGCGGATTTTTTCTTCTTCGTACAGAGGTGCTGCAAAATGCAGCGTGCCATTATCGCTTGCTACGGGGATATAGCAGAGATTTACATTGTTTCGTCTGACCATCAGGGGAAATGCCCAGACATTCTCGGTCATGTCCCCGTTCCATTCTATTCCCAGATATTTTGTATAAATATCAGCAGCTGGCCGTCCATCAATCAGGTGGACAGTACATCCACCATGAGGATTCCGTTCCACCATCGAGATGGGCATTTCCCGCCCAATAGGATTCCAGCCGAGAATGTAATCCATATAGACTTGCAATGCCGGACTGGTGAATACTGCAGCTGTAAAACCAGAGGAAAGAAGATCCTTGCCTATGGCAAAAGAACCATTTGTGGCATCAGACGGGCGTGCTATCGTACCGAATATAGGAATATCTTCATAGTGATCACTGACGGTATCGAGAAATTCCGTTACATCCAGCTCCGGATTCACCGGAAACAATTCAACGGCCTTGACATGCTGCATAGCATTGAGTGCATGTAAAAATTGGGCGGTGGCAAGATGTTCATCACCCGGCGCACTGGGATACTGAAGAACATGAAATTCCGTGGCGTTGGACATAACAACATTGAATGCCACAAGGGGTTTTGAAGTGTCTCCTGAAAAGTTAAATTCCGAAACGCCGACACGTTTGACATTCGGCAGTTGCCTGTCAAGTTCTGTCAGTAATTGTTGTGCTTCTGCTGTGGATATGCCTGCAGTGAATATATGCAACAGGGCATCCTTGTGTTCTGTGGTTTTGAGTATGTTCTGGATGCTGGAAAGATGGCCGATGGCTTCGTTCAGACTTTCAAAATGAAAATGCTTTTGTATCATGGAAAACGGTTCCTCATAGGTAACATTGGGATTTTCTTGTTATCATAGGAAAACGCCATCGCCAGTAATTCATAGTGTGTCGTTGGGACAGTAATCTCTACTTGAGGCGTGCGTATGCAGCGGCGTCCACGGGTTCGGCCCATGAAGTGGATGCTTCCTCACCGGGCACTTCAATGGCAAGATGCTGGAAGGCCGTATCCGGTGCGGCACCATGCCAGTGCTTGACGTTGGCAGGGATATGAACCACATCGCCCGGGTGCAGTTCGACTGGTTCTTCACCCCATGCCTGGTAGTAGCCGCGTCCAGCAGTGACGATGAGCACCTGTCCACCGCCTTTGGATGCCTTGTGAATATGCCAGTTGTTGCGGCAGCCCGGAGCAAAACTGACAGCGAACATGGGTACCTGGCTGGTGGAAATAGCCGTCAGATAACTCTGGCCAACAAAATACTTGGCATATGCGGTGTTAGGTTCTCCTGCTGGAAATGGACCATGGGTGTTCAGTCCTTCAATAGAGATATGATCTGTACCGTGATACCCCTGAATTGTCTCTTGCATGATATTCTCCGTGTATTTTTTTTGTCTGATATCAAGTCTATTCCAGGCTATCAGGCTGGTAGAAGGGTTTATATAGCCCAGCTACTTCTTATTCGTGTGAAGAACGATACTCTTT
This sequence comes from Desulfovibrio sp., assembly GCA_017454325.1. GTDB lineage: Bacteria > Desulfobacterota > Desulfovibrionia > Desulfovibrionales > Desulfovibrionaceae > Desulfovibrio. Next base: position 13,743 of record JAFTDG010000066.1, read on the forward strand.
TTGCAAAACTTTGCTGAAACCGCGGATTCCCTGTTCTAAAAGCTGCTCGGCAAATTGTATCATATCATCCAATGGAATATGCTTCCCGTCGGCCACCCATTGCCTGTACAGGCCAGCGCCAGTGCTGTATATAAACGTCAGCAAAATGTTTTGCTCATACAGTGTTAAGCTTTTGAACCAAGGGGAATCCTGCCACGTTTTCCGCACAAGCTCGTTGAGCAGGTCGCTGCCGATGGCGCGGTATGCCGCGCTGCAAACTATTTTTTCATATAATTCCCCGGCCTCCATGGAATATATATAAAATTCACGGTTGATTTCGGCAATCTGTTCCGGCACAGAATATTTCTTTATCCGTTCGATATACCCACTGGACATGACGTCCAATTTTTCACGCAACAGGGCATCAATGGAAGGGTAGTAGGTATAGAAGGTCTTACGCTGGATTTTTGCCCGAGTGCAGATATCTGTTACGGAAATTTGGTCATAATCCTTTTCGAGAAGGAGCGCGCAGAAGGTTTTGTCGATATTCTCAATGGTTTTTTGCACGCGCAGGTCTTCCGTTCCTTGAATGAGCATTTTCCCTCCGAGTTGGGAAACAATATATATGAAACTGTTTCTTACGAAATAAGATTTTAAAATATGTTGTTGTGTTTTTTGACTCACATGAGTTAAACAACACTTGTTTCTTATTTTTGTCAATCAAAGCATCATGTACAAGCCTAAGCACAAGGAGAAAGACATGTTGGTTGAACTTGTCAACGGAAGTCCACACAAGAACGGTTCTACTGCTCTGGCCCTTAGGGAAGTGGAAACGATACTCCAGGAGGAAGGCATTGAAACCCATACATTCTGGGTTGGCACGAAAGCCATTGGTGGCTGCCTGGGCTGCGGCAAGTGCGCGGAATTAGGCAAGTGCGTCATTGATGACAAGGTAAATGAATTTCGAGAATTGGCTCAAAAAGCCGATGGTTTTATTTTTGGCTCTCCTGTGCATTACGCCGCACTGGCAGGTAATGTGAAATCCTTCATGGACAGACTCTTTTTTTCAGAATTTCAGGGCAATCAGAACCGTGCCTTTCGCCTCAAGCCAGCGGCTGGCGTGGCTGTGGCACGCCGTTGCGGTTCAGCTACGGCATTTTCGCAGCTCAACAAGTATTTCACCATTCAGGAAATGTTTGTGGTGTCTTCGCGCTACTGGAATGATGTCTTTGCCCTGACGCCAGACCAAGTGCCTGAAGACAAGGAAGGGCTGTGTAACATGCGCGTAATAGCACGCAACATGGCCTATTTTCTCCGCTGTCAGGAAGCAGCTCGCCGTGCAGGTGTGCCTCTTCCGAAGGTAGAGCCGCCGGTCTTCACCAATTTTACCCGTTAAAGCGAGAATGATATGTCCAGTGATAAACAAGACGTTATCGTTCTGATCGGAGCCGGTTCCATCGGCCAGGCCATTGCCCGTCGCGTGGGCGCCGGACGGCATGTGGTCATTGCTGATCTGCACAGGGAAAACGCGGAAGCTGCCGCCAGCATGTTTGCTAATGCTGGTTTTACCGTCACTGCGACGGCAGTGGACATCGCCTCCCGTCATTCAATAGAGGAACTGGTACAACTCGTCGAGAGCCTCGGGCCAGTGTACGGAGTAGTCAATGCTGCTGGGGTGTCCCCCTCGCAGGCACCAGTGGAGGCCATTCTTAAGGTCGATCTCTATGGTACGGCAGTGATTCTTGAAGAATTTGGCAAAGTTATCGCCAGGGGTGGTTCTGGTATTGTGATTTCTTCACAGTCCGGACACAGACTCGGCTCCCTGTCTGCCGAAGAAAGTGACCTGTTGGCCATGACCCCAACAGAAGAACTGCTTCGGCTGCCATTTTTACAGAATATAACAAGCACACTGCGTGCTTACCAGCTTTCCAAGCGCTGTAATGTCCTGCGCACTGCCGCAGAATGCGTTAAATGGGGGCGACGCGGGGCGCGACTTAATGCCATCAGTCCAGGTATCATTATCACGCCGTTGGCCAATGACGAGTTGCGCGGCCCGCGTGGGGAAGGGTACCGCACCATGTTGGCCAATTGTCCTGCCAAACGCGCTGGAACGCCCGATGAAGTGGGAGATTTGGCAGCCTTTCTCATGAGCGAAAGAGCTCAGTTCATTACGGGGAGTGATTTTCTTATGGACGGCGGAGCCACGGCCTCTTATTGGTACGGTGACTTGCAATATCTGCGCAGACAATCCGGGCAGGGAGACAACAATGTTTAGGCTTTCACTCTTCCTGTCGCTGCTAGTTTGGCTTGTGACCCCGGCTCTGGCTCAGGACAGTCAGGAAATCCGTCGAGCTGGGGACATCCCCACGACGAAGGCAGCGGAGAGCTTTTTTACTGGCAACGTGCACCAGCAACGTCTGTTCAACTGCGCAATACACAAAACAGCCAATGGAGTGAACATAGATGCAATTGTAAAGTTGGGTAATACTGGGATGGACGTTTCCCGTATCTGTTTGGGCTGCATGAGCTTCGGTGCTCCTGGCTCGGAGCACGGCGACTTTCCCTGGGCACGCAATTTCGAAGACGCAAAGCCCATCTTCAGGAAAGCTGTGGAATTGGGCATCAATTATTTCGATACGGCCAATGTGTATCAGTATGGCACAAGCGAGGAAATAACCGGTCGTCTTATACGTGAATTTGGCCTCGTACGCGATGATATTGTGGTGGCCACAAAGGTGCGTTTTGACATGCGCAAGGGTCGCCCTAACGGTGGTGGACTATCACGCAAGGAAATCATGACAGAAATTGACAAGAGCCTCAAACGCCTGGGTATGGATTATGTGGACTTGTACCAGATTCACCGCCCTGATCTTTCCGTGCCCTTCGAAGAAACCATGCAAGCCCTACATGATGTGGTAAAAAGCGGCAGGGCCCGCTACATCGGCGCATCCACCATGTACGCCTGGCAGTTTCAGAAAATGCAGAATATTGCCGAGAAGCACGGATGGACAAAATTCGTAACCATGCAAAACCATTATAACCTCATGTATCGTGAGGAAGAGCGCGAGATGATACCGTATTGTCAGGACCAGGGGATTGGCCTAGTGCCGTGGAGTCCTCTTGCTGGTGGCCGCCTTGCCCATCCGCGCGGAACAGTGACCAAGCGCAACAGCGTTGATGCCATTTCGCCTGCCGTTTGGGACAGAAATGAAGCGCTGGACATCCCGATTATCGACAATCTACAGAAAGTCGCGACACGGCGGGGAGTTTCTATGGCGCAGGAGGCTCTTGCCTGGATGCTCTCCAAGCCGTACATTACGGCTCCCATTGTTGGCACAACTGATCCGAAGCATGTAGAGGAGGCCGTGGCTGCCTTGGATATCACCTTACGTCCTGATGAAATTCTTGAACTGGAAGCACCATATAAACCGCATCCTGTGGCGGATGATCACGGCTTTATGGTTTTCTGACCGTCCATGTTTGACAGCCTTGTAGAGAAGTTGCATGCAATTGTATCTATCTTCTGGTAGTAATTCTTCGTATTTCATCCATTTTTTCTTTTGTTGCAATGATAGAGAAGTATAAGTCATCGGTATTTTTAGCTGTTGGTATAAATGGCAACATTTTGATAATTTGTTGCAATGTAGCCCTGTTAACAGGATCATCCTTATAGAGTCTGATACTTCTTCGAGACCGTTGCACATGAAGTCAACCAGTTGGAATTCCAAAAGAACTTTATAAAAACAATTGCGGATAGAATAGAGCAATTTATCCAATTATTCTAAAGAGAAACATCATTACACTGTGCAGCGGTCTCATCGTGAAGGGGCAGCCGCCCCAAGTTAAGCCCTCCCGTTTTGTTTCAGGAAAAATTTTTTAAGATGTGACCAGTGCCAATGCTTCATCCACTGTGGCATTTTCATGTACTAGGGCACGCAACCCTCTGACCAGGTTCACGCGTCGGGGATGCTGGAATACGTTGCGCCCTATGGATATCCCGGCACCACCGGCTAAAAGTGAACCATGTACCATCTCAAGAATATCTCGGGTGGAATCCATGCGTGGCCCGCCTGCGATGACCACAGGTATGCAGCAGCAGGCCGTTACGTCAGCAAAACTCTCTGGGTCACCAGTATACGAAACCTTGACGATATCTGCCCCCAGTTCCATGCCTACACGGGCGCAATGGGCCACGGCGTTGCGTGAATAGCTGTCTTTAACCTCTGGGCCACGTGCGTACATCATGGCGAGCAGGGGCACGCCCCAGTCATCGCAGGTAGCTGCCACGCGACCCAGGTCGGCCAGCATGAGTCGTTCGTCAGGGTCACCAAGATTTACATGCACAGATACGCCGTCCGCACCGTGGCGCAGAGCCTCCTCCACAGTGCACACCAGTGTTTTTGTGTTGCCATTTGGCGTGAGAGCTGTGGAGGCTGATAAATGCAGTATGAGCCCTACATCCTTGCCAGCGTTACGGTGGCTGCAGCGTACGAGGCCCTTGTGCATGAGCACGGCGTCAGCTCCGCCTGTGGCCATATCGTTCACAGTTGCGCGCATGTCCATGAGACCGTCCACTAACCCCATGGTTACACCATGATCCATGGGGACGATGATAGTGCGGCCGTCAGTACGGTTGAGAATGCGTTCCAGACGAACTTTTTTCCCTAGATACATGAAAGGCTCCTTCTGTTGCGGTTACAGTAGCACCGGAAGGAGAGGTCTGCGACCCTGTGATAAAAAAAGGGCCGCCGGCATACGCCTGCGACCCCTGCAAATTCCGACACTTGTGCGTCAGCAGCACCAAGACACAGGCTCCCTATGGAAGCCTGTAAAGTAGAAATGACGGACAAAACCGGCCATGTAATTGGTGCAATTCTTGCGCACAGCATTTACTCCTCTTACCAAAAATTACATATTCTCTTGTCCATGTATTGTCAAATATTTTTATGGCATTTGCAGGGCAATAAAGTGCCTTAGTTCTGACACGGGGATGAGGGCTGTAGGCTTAAGAGTAAATTGTGCTTCAGATAGCTATGCTATGTGTTGGTATCAATGTGCTGCCAATTTCTGCGAAGCGTGGTGCTGCTGCTTATTTTCATACATTTTTGCATCGGCAATCTTAATTGCACTTTTTATATTGTGTGCATTGTCCGACCACGATGCGCCGACTGCCATTGAGATGCCTGATTTGGACGCAAGATAATCGTGAAGAGTATTGCATCGTTCCTGAAATGTATTTTGTGATATTCCGGTCATAAGCACAACAAACTCATCCCCGCCAATACGGTACACATCAGATTGACGAAATATCTTTGACAGATATGCAGCAGCTTGTTTGATAAGTACGTCACCTGAGGCATGCCCAAGAGTGTCATTGACATGTTTCAAGTTATTTATATCGGCGTAAATAATACCTAGGGATGCATCGGAATGCTCGAGTTTAGATACTTGGGCATTGAAGGCATTTCGATTGCATACATGTGTCAATATATCCGTTTTTAGGTCATCCATCAGCTTGTTATTTACAAATTCAGATACAATAAAGAATGAAACCGTCTCCATCAGGTCCTTGACATCAAGAAGGTGCCCTTCTTCAAAATTATCTACCACAAAAAAGCCGACAAGATTGTTTCCATAATACATAGGGATGAAAATGATATTTTTCAGTCCGTGCTCTTGCATGATGGCAATGCTTCTGTTGTTTGAAGCATCAAGAGAAGGTATATCACTCAGGATAACCATATCGTTGCCATCACTCAGATTGTTTTGCCACTTCAGCAATTTATCTATGGAATACCCATCAAACAATTCGTGGGCAGAATACAAATCCTGTGAGCGCCTCCACTCAAACATCACATTGGCAATTTCTCCGGTGACAATGAGCAGATAGAGACGATCCGGCATGATCGCATTACTAAGGACTTCAAGCACCTTGGGAATAGAAGTATGAAAGTTCTCCTTTCCACGTAAAATTTTGGCACAGGTTATGGAAAGTTCGGATGTTTTCCATGCTTTTTCCGTCTTCATGGTTGCAGCATCAACATCGTCAAGTTCACAAAACGTCAACAAGCACTTCCCTTCTGTATCGGCTTGTGAAAGTGTGTAACTGATCCAGTGCCCATAGTGGGGAACACGCAAACGATTGTGTATGAATTTCTTTTTATAAGCGGTTTCGTAGCATTGCTGTATAAAAAATTGATTTGTGCCGAAGAAAATATCGCTATGCCGCATGTCAACAGCATGGCGGACATGAATAGTATCCTCAAATTTTTTGCTGCAATCTGTAATTACAGGATCAAGAGGATTGCCAGTATCATCCAGCTCAACCCTGAAGACCGCCCAGCATAAATCAACATTGTGGAAGTTCATATAGCTCGTTTTGACGTACACATCT
>JAFTDG010000067.1 GCA_017454325.1 Desulfovibrio sp.
CAAACTCTGGCACAGGCCATCTGGCTTTCCGGTCGCGTGCCTCCCCTGCCCCTGTGTGGAGGGCTGGGGCGTTGTGGCCGCTGTCGCGTGCGTTTTGTCAGCACAGCACCGCCGCCGTTGCCTGCGGAAGAAGCGTATTTTAGCCCGGCAGAACTGTCTGCAGGCTGGCGTCTGGCCTGCCGTCGTCAGGTAGCGGAAGGCGAGGCCGTGCTGGCACTGGAGCTCGCACCTGAGGAACTGGCCGTCCCCAATGACCGGACGCACGAAAATAATATTTCAGGTACACTAGGCATACCCAATACCGTTCCACTGCCGGAGCTTATGCTGGCCGTGGACCTGGGCACCACTTCTGTTTACTGGCGCGCACTGCAAGCTGGAAGCGGGGTTATGGTTGCGCAGGGGCACAGCCTCAACCCTCAATGCGGGGCCGGGGCGGACGTAATGTCGCGCCTGGCTATGGCGCGCACCCCGGCAGGGTGTCATACTCTGGCTCGTCTTGTACAGGATCTGCTGCGCCACATCCTGAACAAACTGGAAGCCCAAGGTCTTGGCCACGTGACACAGATCTGCCTGGCCGCCAACACGTCCATGACCGACATTTTCTGCGAAAAACCGGTGGACGGCCTGTGCGTCGCTCCCTATACGCTTACACACAAGGGCAACGAAACCGTAACAGTACCACACCTGCCACCCGTATTTCTGCCGCCCCTGCCCGCCCCTTTTGTGGGAGGCGATGTGAGTGCCGGTGTGGCTGCCCTACTCACGAAGACTCTGCCGCGGCCTCTTATGCTTGCAGACATGGGCACAAATGGGGAACTGGCACTGCTCACATGCGAAAACCAGCTGTGGTTTACCAGTGTGCCCCTGGGGCCGGCTATGGAAGGCATCGGCCCGGAATGCGGCCAGATGGCAGGGCCGGGAGTGGTTACAGCCTTTACGCTGGGGCCGGCAGGGCTTAATGCCATGTTATACCCAGGTTCACTGCCAAAGGCTGCTCATACAGCTCTTGGCATCAGCGCCACGGGCTATCTCTCCCTGCTGGCAATATTGCTGCGCGTTGGCCTGCTGGACAGAATGGGACATTTTGTGACGGCACCTTCCATGCCCCTGGCCCGCAGGCTGGCTCAGGGCCTAGCCCAGAGCAAAGACGGAAGTACAGCGCGGCTGGCCCTGCCCCAAGGGCTGTGGCTGTCGAGTGCTGATGTGGAAGATATGCTCAAGGTCAAAGCGGCCTTTGCCATGGCTTTGGAGGCATTGCTTTCGCACGCGGGACTGGAAGCGTCGGATCTGGCTGTTTTGTGCCTGGCCGGTGCCCTGGGTGAACATGTTGCCCCTGATGACCTGGTGACGCTGGGATTTGTACCGCCGGTACTTGGCCAACGTATCCGCGCCGTGGGAAACACCTCGCTTGCAGGTGCATGCCGACTGGCCCTGCACAGAAAAGAACGCGTACGTATAGCTGACTTATGTGACCATGCCCACATACTCTGCCTGACGGATACACCGGATTTTCAAAACGTCTACCTGCGCCATATGCGCCTTGGAGCCTGAATGCCAGCCCGTACCCCTTCCCCGCATGTTTCGCGTGCCACCAATGCCGGTAACCGTATGCACACACCTGTACAACCTGACAGGGTGTGGCCCCATGCAGTGCCGCTCTTTCCTCAGCTGACGGAGGAGACTTGTGCCTGTTTAGCCCATCTGCCCGAAGCCCTGCATGCAGTGCGACCGCTCAACGCCACCCATCGCCGCTGTCTGCCGGAGGATGTGGCAACGCTTTCACGCTTGCTGACCACGGAACGCGCGGGGCTATGCAAACCCTATTGGGGAAAACCTGCGGCAGTGAGTGCCTATCTGTACTACTTCTTACCCTGGAACCTTATACGCCTTGCCCGCTTGCTGGCTGCCCTGCCTCTGCCGGACCCCCGCGCAGTGAGAGACGGAGAGGCTCTTCTACTGGATATGGGTTCAGGCCCGCTCACCCTGCCCCTGGCCCTCTGGCTGGCAAGGCCAGAGTGGCGGGTAGCTCCTGTGCATGTGCTGGCCTTGGACGCATCCCCCCAACCCCTGCACCTGGGCAATGCCCTTATGACAACACTGGGCAGCATAACCGGCCTACCCCCTTGGAAGGTGAGCACAGTCCGTGCCCCGCTGGAACAGGCTACCCACCATGCCCTGCATCTTCTGGCGAAAGGGCACATGCGCCCCTGGCTCGTCAGTGCCGTCAATGTGCTCAATGAGGTTCGCGAAGGCCGCAGACAGAGAGGAACAACTTTGACAACGCTGGAAGATGACGATGCCTACACCATGACAGGAGAAAGAGACATACAGGCCATGACTGACACACGCCTGGAGGATTTGCTTGCTTCGCTCGCCCCGCTATGGACCGCTGCTGCCGATAAGTCAGAAAAATCCTGGCCTGCCCTGCTTTTTGTAGAACCTGGCACACGCCTTGGGGGCTCCACTATCATGCGCTTGCGGCGGCTGGCCCTGGATGGAGGTCTTAAAGCCCTGGCCCCCTGCACCCACCAAGAGACATGCCCTTTGGAACGTAGCCGCACCTGGTGTCATTTTACCTTTAACAGCATAGGTGCCCCTGCATGGCTGGCAGAACTTTCGAACCAGGCAGGCCTGGGCAAGAGCGGACTCAGCCTTGCCCCGCTCCTGCTGACGGCTGCTCCAGAACCAGAATTTGAAGATGGGCGGCTACAAGCGCGCATAGTTTCCTCGCCGTTTGTGGTTCCAGACTTGCGTGGACGAGCCCGTTACGCCTGCTCACGACAAGGCCTTCTTTTGCTGGAGCAGGCAGAAGGATTGCGCAGTGGAGATCTGGTATCCGTTGACTCTCCCTTAAGTAAGGAACGGGACCGCAAAAGCGGCGCACGCATTGTACGCCAAAGGAACAGAATAAAACACGCGCCCCGCCCTGTTCATTCGACGCTCAAACAGCGGTCAGGAAGTACCCTGCACTATGCTAAAGGCCGCTCCCAATAAGCCTTTCTGTCAATGGCGTAACAGACGCCCATTAGTCTTTCTGAGATATTTGCTTGACAGGCAGTACAGCTTTGTCTACATCCTACTGAAAGCGAAAGTTGGGGAAGTAGCTCAGCTGGGAGAGCATCGCCTTCGCAAGGCGGGGGTCGGGAGTTCAAATCTCCTCTTCTCCACCAAAGATTTTAAGGGGTTATGGATTGAATCCATAACCCTTTTTTGTATATGAGGTAACTGCACATGATCAGTACTGCCAGTGATTTCTTCCAGTCCATCTTTTTTGACCAAGATTACTATCTGGCAGAGAAAGCGGCTGCCCTCAATACCCAGGGGACAGTATCGTATGATGCAGCGGCAGTGCTGCAAGCCATACAGGATGCCGACATGACACCCTGGCAGCACTATGTTGCCTACGGCTCACATGAGTATAACGCATATGGCGCTCTCGGCATCGACCCAAGCGCGTATTTCAGCACCAACGCCTATTATGCTCAGTACGCACTGCGGCATCATACCAGCGTGGAGAATGTTGCCAGTTCCATGAATACCGACCCCATTACCGACTATGCCATTAAGGGCTATGCTGCTAATATTCAGCCAGTGGCAGCAGATAGTAATGCAAGCCTTGCCTTTGACAGCAGGGCTGACATGTACCGGTCATTGTATTTTAATGAGTCCGAATACCTTGCCAACAAAGCGGCTGCACTCAATGCCAGTGGATTGCAGTACACCGCTGGAACAGTGTTGCAGGCCATACAGAATGCCGGCATGACACCCTGGCAGCACTTCTGCCGGTACGGTGCTTATGAGCAGGATGCAAATGGTGATACTGGAATTGACCCGAGCCAGTATTTTGATGTCTCCAGATACTATGCTGTTGCCGGCGTTACGAGTATCGACCCCATTACGCACTACGCCCTTCACGGGTATCTTGAAGGCGTGACGCCAGTTGCCACAGACGTATCGGCTGTGACGGGCAGCCCGTCTGCCAGGAGCGTACCTTTATCTGGCAACGGACTGATCGACTCCCTGCTGATTTCTGACTGGAGTACCTGGCCGAACCTGAACAAGATCGGCCAGGAACAGAACAACGTCCTCTACTACAAATTCCTGACCGACAATGAGATTGCCAGCTACAACGCCTCTTATGATACCTCCGCGCTGACAGCAACGCAGCAGACCGCGTACCTGCAGGCGCTCAATGCCGTGAACCAGATCACGGGCATTTTTTTTGCCCAGGCAAGCAGTGCTTCCGACGCCAACCTGCTCTTCCTGTCTGCGTACAAGCCAGGTTACGCTGGAAGCATTACTTTGGGCTGGACAGAGACAAACGAGTCTGTCTGGGGTGAGGATGTGCAGGCTGTCATTCTCAATGACACATCCCTTGTGGCAAGTAATGCCAATCCAACTTTTGGCAATGCAGGCTTTTCCACAGTCGTGCATGAAATCGGCCATGCCATGGGCCTGAAACATTCTTTTGAGATGGAAGCCTACAACTACGCCAAGCTGCCTGACGTCCTTGAAAACACAGCCTGGAGTATGATGTCCTATACAGGAGCTGACGATGCGGGTGTGGCGCAGTGGTACAATGACGGCACACAGTACTATTCGCCGCTAGACATTCTGGCCCTGAACTACCTGTACGGCACCGATGGGCTGAACGGCAGAGAGGGAATCTCTTATGACGATACGATCCTAGCGTAAGGAGCATAGTTTTCCGGCACAGCCTGCTTTCAATAAGAGGATCCGCTAACAGAGAGAGCATTCAATACAAAAAATACATATTAAGAATTCGATGTATTGGCATGCAATTTCAATGATAAATCTTTTACAATTGGTGAAACTCCTGTCTCACGCATGCAATATTCTTTGTCCTCATCAATCATTTCAAGCATTATATCTGCATAATAGGGATCAAATTGATGCCCTTTTTCCTTTTCAATTTCCGCGCGTACGACATCTTGAGATAAAGAATTGCGATAACTCCGCTTCGAGGTCATAGCATCATAGGCATCAGCAACTGTAATGATTCGTGCAAGTTTTGGTATTTCATCACCTTTTAAGCCTTGAGGATATCCTTTTCCATCATATCGCTCATGGTGATAATGTGCTCCTATCGCGAACTCTGGGATAACATCTACATCCTTTAAAATGCCAGAACCAATTACTGGATGAAGCTGTATTTTTTTGTATTCCTCTTCTGAAAGTTTTGCCGGTTTATTTATGATATATCTTGGTATTCCAATTTTACCGACATCATGTAACAATCCAATGAAATATATTTTTTCTTGAAATATATCTGATTCACCTGCACGCTTTGCAATTTCACGTGAGTACTTTGCAACACGTTCAGAATGCCCTGAAGTATATTTATCCTTTGCATCTATAGCTTTTGCTAATGCCAATGACATTTCCTTAAAAAGTGTCCTACTAGCATTTAGCCTCTCTTCTGCTAATTTAACTTGGCGACTAACCTCCTTTGTAAGATTATCCTGAAGATATTTGTTATGAAGCGCATCAAAAACACGCCTACGAAGAATTTCTTTATTTATAGGAAGTGGTATAACATCTGACACACCTTCAATATAAAATTGAGAAATCATATCAGATGTTATATTTTCAGCAAGAATAAATATTGGTGTTCTAGAATAATAATCAATAGATCTTAAAATTTTTAATGTTGAAAGAGCATCTATAATAGGCCTAAAATTCTCTATTAAAATAACATCAATATCATTCTTTGAAAGATAATCAAGTAAATCTGTAGAAAATGACAGGCAAGTCACATTTGCACTTTCAGAAAAAGTGCTTTGAATAGCATTCAAATTCTCTGTTTTTTCACCTACAGCGACAAATTGCGGGAGCTGACTAACACAGAGAAAGTTGGACATAGATTCCCCTTCTTCTTAAATGGTGCATGCTATCAAACATTCACCGTCTTCAAAAGATCAATTTCTGGAGCATTAATAAAGCATAATTAGGTAGAAGCAAAAGAGCAAAAAAGCGGTCACGACATTCTCGCAACCGCATAATATTTGGTACCCGGAGCGGGACTTGAACCCGCACACTCAATGAGCCAGGGATTTTAAGTCCCTTGTGTCTACCAATTCCACCATCCGGGCATACTTTTCACGCACCAAAAATACGCAACTCTATTCGCTTTCAAATGCGCTCTCCGAATTCCCTTGGGTTATCCGATGTACCTTAAGTGACTCGGGAGGAGCTTCAGGCAAAGATCGTTCCTCTTCCACCCAAGCTCTAGGTCTCAGCCAAAAAGCATGTAATGAGCTGAAATCCTTATGTAAACACAACAACCGTCCATTCACGCCATCAGGTAACATTGCGGCTATTTCCATAGCGATCTTTCGGTATACGTACAGCCTGTGTTCCTCAAAGACACATTCAAGCATAAGTGCATCGCCAAGGGGCGTAAAGTCAAGATGTTCCGCACCGGCCCGCTGCAGCAGATGTTCTATTTCATCAATTAACAACTCTTCCGCCGCCAGCAGTGTCTCGTACGTCAGGCTGTCGTCATAGGTGAAATGCCCAAAAAGCTCGCTGTGATTTTTGTCCATAAATCAGTATATTCCAAAGAATGCCCAGAAGCAAGAGCGTGAATACGTAAGCAATGTGCCATGGCTTTCCAATGAACTCTGCAAATACGGCGACACATACGAAGTGGCAGCATTGTATTTTCATGCAGGAATGGGTATACCTACTCTATAGGAAAAACAGAGTTGACAATCCTGACCATTTTACAAGGAAAGGAGAAATCAATGAACAATAAAACTGACAGTCTCATTTTCAAATTCGCGATTATTTTCCTCCTCTTCGTTGTTGTGGCACTGACGTTGAGCGGCGTAAATGCCTACTTCAATCAGCGGAGCATCTACAAGGAACAATGCGAAGAACGGCTTGTGCATATTGCCCAGCACATGGAACGCCTGCTCAAGACTGAAGGTAAAATTTTTAATGACGCCATGCACTACTTTATCCAGAACAAGGATGACATCCTTGTACCCATCGACTACAATGGTAACTGGCAACCCTTCTGGCATGACTTCATAACGACCTTCAACGCAAAGTATCCCGGTAAGACGCTTGGTATTGATATGAACTTCGCAGATATGGATGCTGGTCTCCAGAGGGCCTGCGCCATCTATATGCACAGGAAATGGCTCGCCATTTTCGAGGAGACGGCCAGGGATTTCGACATACATTACGCCTACTACCTCATGCCCTCTGAAAAGCCCCTGCACATGATCTGGGTTATTGACGCCGTCCGTGAAGAAAAAGTCGTTAATGGCAAAAAGTACATAACGCTCTGTACGGAAGCACCTGAACCACTGGAAGAACACCAGAAGATGTGGCAGGCTTGGACCACAGGAGCTCCTGCCAACGGTTATGACACCTATGATAACCAGTTTGGCAAGACCTATGCCTACTACACGGCCGTATACCTTGATGGGCAAAAGACCGGCGTAATCGGCACAGAAATTGACATTGCCGATGTGGATACCGCTATTCTGAAAAATACGCTTATTCAGATGGCAGGCCTGGGTAGCATTCTCGTCCTTTGCGTAGCCGGACTGCTGATCTTGATCTACAGGAAATACATTCTAAAACTGGTACGGCTGCAAAACAGTGTCATGCAGTACACACAGGATAAAAATCCCGCCGTTGTGACTTCAATTGAAAATAATGCCGTAGGCAAAGACGAAATTTCTTCCCTGTCCATACAAACGGCCGCCATGATCCTTGAACTTGAAAACTACATGAAAAATCTCAAGGAAACCACACTGGCCCTCGACAAGGAGAAAGAGCGCTCTGAGGCTATGAATACGCTTGCCAATAAGGATGCACTCACAGGCATCCGTAATAAAACAGCGTACGATAAGGAAACGAAACGTCTTGCTTGGGCCATTGAAGACAAAAGTGCTCAGTTTGGTATTGCTGTCATTGACCTGAATTTCCTCAAACGTATCAATGATACCTATGGTCACGAACAGGGCAATATAACCATAAGAAAACTGTGTCACATCGTCTGTACGGTGTTC
>JAFTDG010000068.1 GCA_017454325.1 Desulfovibrio sp.
GAGTTGCCCGCATCAGCCACTAGCCAGGGTATGCCATTGCGGCAGGTGTACAGGCCGGGGGCGTGCGTTGCGTCGTCCTGCGTGCCGCCGTAGTAGAACACTTTGCCTTCTGCGGATGCCTTTGTTGCATCACTTGTGCCGCAGATAGTTGTGAGGTCCACACTGCGTACGGTGGTGGCGTTGAACTGCACGCTGTGCACGTCCGTCAGGCTGTGGTCGCGCATGTCCAGGTCCACCTGCATCTGGTTTAGTTCGCTGCGGCCGGGCACGGCCACGCGGTAGAGCGTGTCAGAGAGCAGGGCTGCGTCATCCAGCTCCACATAGTAGCCAATGTGCCCTGGCCCTGGCGAGGGAATGTGCATGGGGGCGGCCCCCAAGGGAATGGCGTAGCCACCGCCTGTGCCGCGCAATATGTCGCCGACCTGCTGGGTGCCGCTCGCCCCGCGTTCCGCCACTACACCGGCTCCTGCCCCGGCCATGGCTGCGGCGACAGCACGAGCCTCGTCCACAGCTTCGCCGCCCGTGGTGAGCACCACGGTTACGAGCGTGTGGCGTCCGTCGTCGCGCTGGGGCAGGTAATAGTATAGGCGGTATTCCTGCCCCCAGGCATTGCGCAGGGGGGTTGCGCTCGGCGTGGGCATGGCCCCTGCCGCGACAAGAGTTTCCGTACCCACGCTTGTGGCTGCTGCGCCGGGGGTGAGGCTTTGCAGCAGGCCCTGTGCGCGAGCGTATTCGCGAGCGGCGGTGGCGACCTGCTGTAACTGACTGGCTACGGCGCGTTTTTGCAGAGTCTGCATGACGGTCTGGAATGCCGTTGCCAGTGCCGCTGCCAATATGGCGAAGAGGGCCAGCGCGGCCATGCCCTGCAGGGTCAGGAAGCCCGCCTCCCCGGCGCGGCAGGGCGCGGAAAATATGGGGACGATTGTGCGGGCCTGGGGAGTTCTGGCATGGCTTCGTGTCATGGATGTATCCTGAATACGCTGACTACATGGCCCGACGAGGTTGACAGTCCGTCGGGCAGGGGCAGCGGCGTGCCATTCTCCCCGCGCAGGGGCGGCAGGCAGGCCGCGCCATTCGCCGCCTTGGCCGGGCAGAAGGCCAGTCCGGCAGAGTGTCGCAGTTCATGGCGTATGGCTGCCATGACGGGCGCATCCGCCTCTCCATAGACATAACACAGTCCCGCCTGAATATGAACCTGCCAGCGTGGCGTGCCCGCACTCGTATGGAGCGGTTCCCAAAAAAGCGGAGCGGCTGCTCGAAGGGCATCTAGGGGCACGTCACAGGTACTGGATGGCACAGGGGTGACGCACTGCGGCGCGTCGGGCAGCCAGGGGGTGCCGTCGGGCGAGTTGGCGACGGCTTTTGCCTCGTGGAATATGGCATCTTGCGCGGCGTGGCGCGTGACGGCAAAATGACGGGCTGTTATGCTTTCACGCTCCCCGGCAAGGGGCGCTGCGGGCCACAGGCTACAGAAAAGGAGCGCGGCAATTGTCGTTGCGCGGGAATAAGCGAGTTTCATGCCTGGATGAATGCAAAAAACGTGCAGAGATGAGACGTTGCCGGCCTGTCGCTACTGATAGTCACAGAATTTGACACCCTTGGTTTTGTGCGGAAGTAATTTTGTAAACTAGGAAGGCATGAATGATCACGCAACCCATCGTCAAGACCATTGGAACAAATGGGCAAATTTCATTAGGGAAGGATCGCCGGGCAACAGGTTCTTGTTGAGGCCCCGGAAGCCGGCGTCTGGCCCATCCGCACGGCCGATGTGATTCCCCATAACGAACGTTGGCTCCACGAATCCGGACAGCGTGAGAGGCTCCAAGCCGCCATGTCGTGGGCGGCCGACCACGACACGTCATCTGACAATACTGATGCGGTGTTGCAACGTCTTGCCAGTGAGGCAGCAGATGCCAGATGAGCAGACGGTGTTGCTTGACCTCAACAACCTTGTATTTCAGGAAGCATTGTTTTCTCCTCCACAAAGCCGAAAAGATGGCATCGCTGGATATAATCAGCGCTGACCATGATGCCGCGTATGGAAGGAAGTGACGGTTTGGTCCGACCTTCCGTCAGGCTCACGGTAGGCATGGTGTAGTGTGTTTTGTTCTATTTTAGGGATATCTTGGAAATTGGCCTAGGAGTATGAGAAGGGGGAGGGTAAGGTGATGGGTATGCTGGTAGAGGAGATGCAATAAAAATGGTGACCCTAAAAATTGGGTCACCATAAGAGAAAAACTATCTTGTTAAATTACTTGCTGGTCAACCGTATCGATTGTACCAGTGTTATGGTACTACATGCAGACTCAATATCGCTCACTGGCGTCGCAGTAGTTACCTGAGCGCCATTTATCGTCATCCCATACGCAGCTCCCCGACCATAGTATGCAATTTTACGACAATCTTGAGGAGAGAGGTTTGAAACGTCAAAAGTAAAATATGCGGGGTTGACAGCTCCCAATGCAGCATTTGTGTCTGGGTCAATATCTGTAGCTGTAGCAAGTGCCGCTTTTACAATGGTACCAGTAGGAAGCGTTACTCCAGCAGAAGCAGTTCCAGGGGTCACTGCAGTTACCCCTGAAACCACATTTTCTAAAGGTAAAGAACTCGTTTCAGTATAACCACCGACATTTGTGCCAACATATTGAATATTGACCCTGAGTTGACTCAATGTCGAAATCGCAGTTGCCATTTTTCCATTGTTCATAATGTTGGCCGCAATAAGTGTTACTGCTGCCACCATAATCAGGTAGAACAATGTCGTTGCAATAGCTTCAACACTCATGAAACCGCTTTGGGAATGGACTTTGGTATGAACCGGCATGTCAGAAACCCCCTCTTCATTTGGGTTTGTGAACCAATACGTTGTGGACACAGTGCAGCTGCGGAGTGCACTGCTTGTATTCGTGATGGTCTTGTCGGCAGATCGCTTACATCCTTTAGGGCAACCAGCACGTTTTTTAATTTTTACAAAAGATACACTCCTTCAGACACTAGCGTAATAAGGTCCCGTATGGCAAGCCCCACCAGGCAGAGCAAAAAGAAAATACACAAGATGCCGAAGCCATTGCACTTTCTGCAGGCCCGCTCCACTTGTGCCACGCGCCGGTTGAGCCACTGCTGTGCCAGCAGGGGCAGACGCTCGGCAAAATTGGGCAGAGCGGCGTAAAAAGCCAGTTCCTGGGCCATGTCCTGCTCCAGAAAGCTAGCCGGGGCCGAGGCCAGAGTTTGCCCCAGATTTTCCCCTGCGGCAAAGCGGTCATACAGTGCCGTAAGGTGACTGCGTAGCCAGGGGGCAGGGCTGCTATCGCGGCTGAGGCGCAAGGCGTCGTCCGCACGCAAACCGCCCTGCAGCAGGGCCGCCAGGGTGAACAGCCAGCTGGCCGAGGTGAGCAGGCGGTAGAGGTTCCAGGGCGGGAAGTGGTCCGCCAGGGCGCGCACCTTCCCCGTCCAGCGTGGCAGGCTGAAGAGTGCCAGCAAGACCAGCGCCACAACAACAAGCAGGCAGAGCGCGCCCTTCCACGAGGCGGCAAAGTCAGAAATCTCTTGCAGTAGCAGGGCAAAGCCGTACCAGCGCTCCTGGGGCACCAGGGTGGCAAAGGCCGGCACCACAAAGAGGGCAACGGTAAGCAGCAGGCCCACAAAGAGTAGCAGCAGAAAGAGCGGGTAGGCCAGCGCTCCGCGCACGGCGCTGAGTACACGCCCCCGCAGGGTTACAAGTTCTGCCAGTCGGGCCAGGGGTTGCTGCGGCCGGCCATTCACGTCGCCCGCAGCCAGGAGCATATATTCCATATCCGGCACCTGGCCGCGCAGGGCGTCGGAAAGGGGGGCCCCGGCCTCCATGCGGCTGATGGCCGTATCCAGCAGGGGTATCTCCCGACGGTCATCCTTGCGGGTACGCTGCCTAAGCAGGCGCAGGGCGTCCAGCTCGGTCAGACCGTTCTCCATATGGCCGGCGAGAGCCTCATACAGGCGGGCACGGGCCGTGCTGTGCAGCATACGGTGCGGGAGGGAGAACATGCCGGCCATGTTGGTTATCCCTGCCTGTCCAGTACAGTTTGCGAACCGGTAGCAGCAGTGATACCAAGGCAGTTTTCTGCATCCAGCGGGTCAAGTTGACCTGCGGTTATCATGGCGAGGGCTTGTTCCCCTGTGGGGATGAAGCCCAGCTGTCGCGCACGGGCTGTGGCACACGGTATGTCGCGCTGGGCCAGCATATCCAGAAGTTCGGCGTCCATAGGCACAATTTCGGCGGCCACGAGCAGTCTGTCCCTGCCTGTGTGCTGGCAGTGGTCGCAGCCCTGACCACGCAGGCGCACGCCCTGTAAGGCGGTACCCATCTTGCGTAAACGGCCCAGTGCAGCCAGCAGTTGTGGATTTTGTCGATAGTCATGCTGCTGCAGGGCCTGTGCCAGGGGCAGAGAGCACTGGGAGCAGAGGCCAGGCAGCAGGCGCTGGTAGATAAGGCCCGAAAGCACGGCGGGGTCGCGCAGGCTGGCAAGGGGGTCGGCAAAATGCGCCGCCGTGAGCAGCGAAAGCAGGCGGGCGAATATGCCCAAAGCGCTGCCAGCGTGAATGCTGGTCCACACGGGGTGACCGGTAAGGGCGGCATCCAGAGCGGCAGCTGCGGCCTCGGCATGGCGAATTTCGCCTACCATGAGGTAGTCCGGGTCGGCGCGCAGGGCACCGGCAATGGCCTGTGCATACGCCTGACCGCGCTCTACATGGCTGCCGTCCACCAGCACCTGTGAAATGCGCTGCATGGGATATTCCGGCGGATCTTCAATGCTCAGAAAGGCGCGGTCAGGCATTTCTTCGGCCAGAGCTTCGAAAACATGGCGCAACAGCGTAGTTTTGCCGCTGCCCGTGGGCCCGGCCACGAGGGTGAGGCCAGGCCTGTGCGCCAGCACAGCCAGCCCCTGCACCTGCGCTGCCGTGTATCCTAGAGCCGACAGGCGTTCCTGCAGATGACCGCAGGCGTCTACCGTGTCATACAACAAACGTAGGGTCATGAGCAGCCCTGCCCCGGTGGCACTTTGCAAAGGTTCTGTATGTACACGTGCGGAATGTACAGTGGGCGGCAAAAACCGCCGGTTGACAATGCGCCCCTCTTGGCGGTGCAGGGGATCAAAGCTGGGGGAGCCCGCCTCGGTCATGGACTGGTAGATGGCGCGCATGAGCGTCATGAGTTCGTTGCCGCCCATATCGCGCCACGGCTCCAGCATGCCCATGCGCCGGAGGGCAATGTTGCCGTGGGTGGCGTGGCAGATCAGGTGAATGTCGCTTGCGCCTAGGGTAAAAGCATCACGCAGCAGTTGCACGGCTTGCCCCTGCACGGGGTTGGCCGGGGGAATGTGCTGGTTGTCCTGATGCAGAAGAAAATAGTCGTAGTCTGCCGGGCTATGCCAGACGAGCTGTGCGCCCTGACGGCGCAGACGACTGGCCCAGGATTCAAAATGCATGTTGCCGCGCAGTTCTGTGGAGGCATGGAGTACGCTGTCGCACAGTTGCGCACGGCCGTCAAACTGCGGCATGTCAGGCACTGTGGAGACAGCATCCACGGTTAATCCTGTATGGTCAGGGTTTCGTTGCCGTGCCCACGGTTGATGACAACGCTGCCGCGGGTAATGGAAACTACCCTGCCGCCGCCCACATGGTCGTTGACCCGCACCACGCGCGGCCCGGAAGGCGTGCCCACAGTGGCGGAATAGTGCCCGTTGACACTCTGGATGGAGAGAATGCGCAGTGAAGGCCGGGAGGGGGCGTCGGGCATGCCGATGGGGGGATAGTCCAGCGAGGGCAGTTGCCGCCGTGCTTCGGGCGCACTGTTGGCACTGCGCAGCTGGTTCAGACGGGCGCGGGTCTCCTCAATGCTGACCTGCAGCTTCAGCTGTTCCAGCTCGGCGCGCAGCTGTGTCATCTGGCCCAGGGTGCCGGAGGCGAAGATGTCTGCCGGTGGTCTGGGGGGCGCTGTGTTCTGTTGCGATGGAGTATTGGGCTGCGTGGCTATGCCCTGCTGCGCGGTGGAAGCATGCGCGGGTATGGAGAGCCTGGGGGCTGCATTGGCCGGGGGCATGACAGGCATGGCTACAACCGGGGATGGTGGCGCCTGAGTTGATGGCGCTGCCATGGCCATATTGGCACGGGTGAACGAGGAGAGGAAACGGGAAAGGGCTTTATCTCTGTGGCTGTCGTGCTGGCCGGTGGGAGCGTCAATGGTGGCCTGCATTTCGTCAAAAACAGAAAGCAGTACCTCGCGTGAAACGTCTTCAAAAACGGGGAGGGCAGCCGTGTCGGCCGTGGCCGCGGCAGTGGGAGTGGCCGCAGTTGTGCCGAAAGAGTGGATTTTGTCGAAGCAGAGGAGCATGACACCCGCACCGAGAAAGAAACACGCAAGGGGCAGGCCAAGAAAGACCAGCCATTGTGTACGCGTGTGGTGTTGCCGTGTTTCAGATGCCATGACACAATCCCGTAATTTTCCAGACGCCGTCTGCAAGCGTCAGGCTGGTGAGCACAATGCCCGGTATGCTGCCGAGAGCCCGATACAAATCCCTGTCCATCACGGTCATGGAGGGCACTGCGTCTACGCTGAATTCCCCCGTATGCCAGGGGGCCGTGAGCGTAACGGCAATTTGTGCCTCCCGAACCTCGCGGCGCGCCTTGTCCTTCCAGGCCAGGTTGAGATGCAGGCCCAGCACGCGCGCAAGCTCATACAACGTGCGGGAAACCTCGTCCCGCGTGACCAAGGGCCTGGCCTGAGCTGGTGGAAGGGCGTTGAGCGTCATTTCGCGCTGCGCCGTTGTGGGCGTCAATAATGTGGCCCCCTCTGGGAGATGCAAAAAGCTTGCCGAAGACGAAAATTTCCACTTCAGGGTGAGCGTCTTGCCGTTGCACACGGCTTCATGCACGTCCCAACCCTGATCGCTCAAGGGTACGCCAAGGATGCCCGTGAGGCAAGCGGCACCCCAATCCTCCACTGGGGGTTGTTCCAGCCAAGGGCGGGGAAAATGGCGTTCAGGGTGGGCCAGTAGTTCTGCCCTCCGGGCCTCCAGAAAGAGGCTGATGTCAGAATCCGTGCGGAAAGAGTCAATGGATTTGAAAAGCAGCGCGCCGAGCAGCACCAGCAGCGCAATGCCTACGCGCCGCAGCATGCGACATGGGGGAGCCAGGGGGCGTAACGGGGCGTATGGCATGAGCAGGGCTGCAGCCCTGCGCGGAAGCGAAGGGGCAGGCAGCAGGTTGTCCGGGTCGCATACCTGTTCTGCCAAAGGCAGGGCCAGCATCTGGCGCAGCTCGTCGGCGTGGCGGAGGGCATCCTCCTCGCTTGGGCACACCCTGTCGCCCTCGGCGGCAACCAAGCCGTCCTTGACGGCGCATACCCACCAGCAGCTCTCTGCGGCAAAATGACAGATGATACAGCGGGGTGCCGCATTTTCGCGTGCGATGGCGGCAGCGAGCGAGGGCAGACCACCAGCCCCCCGCAGCGTCTCCCCCAGGGCAATCTGCCGCTCCAGAAGCACACAGCGTGTATAGGTATTGCCCGTGGCCGTATTGGCTTCGTTTGCCTGCTGCCGTCGGTCTTTCCTGCCTTCGGCCACCTGCCACCAGAGCCCGATGACAAAGCGCCGAGGGCCTACCCGTACGATGCGCATTAGTCTACCCGTTCATGGACTGCACAGTAATGGTGATTACGATGAGCGTCTTCGTTTTACTCTTGCCAAATCCCAGGGAAAGCAGGGCGCCGCTGGCGTCGGTATTGTCCCGCTCCTGCTCGAAGCCGGCCAGAACCAAGGTTTGTCCCATATTCATGAAGGCGCGCTGATTGAAGCTACGCATGGAAACCGTTGGCAGCTGTATGGTATTGTCGCCCGACTGCGCCTCCTCCATTTTGTCCAGCGTGGAAAGGCCGACATTATACTGCAGTACGCAGCGCCGGCGGTCGAGAATGTTGGGAATGACCGTCATGGCAAAGCCGTACGTCACCTGGTAGGGACGCAGGGAAGTGCTGTTGCCTCCTGTGGTGGGGGTGTAGTTGCTCACGCTGCCCAGATAGGACTGGCGTTTGACGTTTTGTACCGGTAAGGGCTGGTTGTTCATGACAACGCCCGAACCGCTGGTGACCTGTGTAGCCTTGCCCAGTGTGCTCAGAGCCTTGAGCGTGGCGGCGCTGCCCTTGAGATCGCCGTCCACAATGGTGGCTGTCAGGGAGCCTGTGGTCAATCCCGTCAACAGAGATTGCCCTGATGCCAGATGCCAGGTGTCGCCGGAAAAGAGCATGGACAGGTTCATATCCACTTCACTGTCCTGACTGACTTCCACAGACCAGACTTTTACGGAAAGGGCCACCTGCCGCATCATGGTGCTGTTGATGGAATCAATATATTCGGCCACCTGTCGCATGGCGGGCACATTGTCACGCACCGTTACAGAGCCGGCCGCCCTGTTGAGGGTCACGGAACCTGCAGGTGAAAGCAGGGCCTTGATGCCCTTTTCAATATCTGCCCACACGTCTACCGCGTAGTTCGTGTCGAGATTTTGCGACGTATCAGAGGAGGTGCCGTTGTCATTGCTTGAGCTGGAGGATGATGTCGCGTTGCTTCGAGAACCGTCACCATTGCCATAACCACTGCCCTGCTCTGATGAACTGGACATTTGCGAGGTGTGTTGCACGGCCCCCGGTGCGGCGAGAATGGTAAAGGTGCGCATCTGCATGTGGGTGAAGGTCACTGTATTGGTATGGGCGTCGTAATCCCAGGCGGTGCCGTAGAGCGTGGCTATATGGTCCAGCAGGGCCAGTGCCTTGCCCTCAAAATTGATAGAGCGAACCTCCGTGCCCGCCTCGCCGATATCCGGTGCCACCTGCACAGACATGTGCAGCATCTCCCCCACAGTGGCGGCGGCCTCCGCCAGGGTGCCCCGCATGGTCAGGGAGCTTTTGGCGGAGAAGATGGGGTATCTTGTGTAATCGCGCGAGTATTCCACCGGCATAGCCCCCAGATAGGGGCTCTCCTCCTCGGCGACAATCGGGGCGTTGATTTTGCTGTGGAGCTGCTCGTTATAGGTTTGGGCATGATCTTCAATCTTGTTTGGACCAACACATGCAGTAAGCAGTGTAAGCAAAAAACAGCTTACGGTGTATGCCAGGAGGCATAAAGACAGCTGATACCGTTTATTCTTCATTCTTCTGTCACCAATACGACGTTGTTGCCCTTGTAAATGATGGCGCGCAGGGCATTCCCGCGCTGCTGCATGCCTGTGAGCAGGCTGGTTAGGGCAGCTTGAAAGGTGCCGAAAAATTGCACAGGGGATTGTAGGTAATAATCGCGTGGGATTTTCCAGACAAGCGTAAAACCAGCATGACGCGCCCAGTTTTCCAACTGACCCCGCAGCAAGCCAGGGGTCATATTCCAAGTCTGTGTGTACGTTGTATCGGCAGGCACAAGTTGTTCGCGTTGTGGAGAAAAATTTCTATATAATGGGGATTGGCCTTCTGGGTTGGCACAGGACGAAACAAAGACGATGCTCAAAACGAGGAGTATGCTTCGAAGGAGCACCCTGTAAAAGAAAAATATGGCATACAACGCGTACATTTTTTCAAAGTGGCGTAAGATAGTTGTACCAGCTCAAGAGGACTGGCCCCTCGAATGGGGGAATATCCGTATGGTCTTTTCTTGTTAAATACGTATAATCATGCGATGATGCAAGCCATCGGCATATTCAGTATAGGTCATGTATGTCCGGCTAACGGGCAAGTATGAGCCTTGAACATTAATAGATATCATTTTACATAAGAAACTATCGACAAAGTGAGAACAATCCTGCTGCTATCAGAATCATAGGTTCATTATGAGATTACTACATTGTTTATGTTATATTATTTTTTTATTAGTTATTCCAGAAATAGCTATATCTTATAACAATGCAGCAAATCGTAACAATTATCAGACATCATGGCATTATGTAAAAGTTAACAATCATCAATCATATATATCTACATACGATAAAATAAGTAATACATCATTATTTATAAAAAATGATAATAATAAATTTCATATATTTATTGTATGTTCAAGTAAAACATATCTTTCCAATGAAGAAATTTATAATTTTACAATTAACATTGGAGATATTAAAAAAACAATAAAAGCTAGATATACTCTAATAAATAATATTATAGAATTTTTCGACTCTGATGATATAATTGATATTTTACGAAAAAATAATAATAATTTATTGACTATTGAATGTAAAGATTTGTCATATTCGTATCATATTAATAATATTGAATTATTCTATCCTATAGAAGTAAATAATGTTAATAGAAATATTAGCTATAAAAATAATAAAATAACTCAAAGTATTATTGATATTAATATTATTAGTTTTATTTTTATTTGTTTTGTTATAACAGTAATTATATATATATTATATATACGTGCAATTACAAAGATAAATAGAAATATAAATAATATTCTACACTATAACAAAATTGGAAATAAAACGACTAAAGCAAAATCATGTCTGTCCGGTTAAGCAGCACAGTTTAATAAGCTGAAATAATATGGATTTTGCTTTTCTCGTTGTCGCGGATACAGCAACTCTTCTAAAGAAACGGTACCAAACAGGTTGAGTTGTATTATTTCTAAAATCTGTTGCACCGACAGCCCGATTTGACTGAGAAATTTTTGATAGGCAAGCAGAAGATAGACCGTTAGCGCGGTATAAAGCTGGATCATCACCGCATTTTCAGAGTTGCCAACGAAGTGTTTGATACGAAGATTCTGCTTTATTTCCTTAAAAAACAGTTCGATCTGCCAACGGTCTTTGTAAATATCTGCGATGGTTTTAGGGCTAAGCCTGAAATGGTTGGTAAGGAACTCGTAATGTTTTCCAGTTTCATGGTCACGGTAGCCAATGCGACGTAAACGCAATTTTTTCTCACGGACGGTAACTTCAATGATGTGGTCTGATGTGACTCCGGTATTGTGATTAACGGGACGACGCTCAATAAGCTTATATCTGGCATTTCGTTTCAGCCGAGTCACAAATGTCACATCCTTGTTCCCAAGCTCTTGAAACCATGAGTAATTAATATAGCCCTTATCAAAGACGACGATAGAGCCCCGAGGTAATTCTGTGTCCCTGGCAATACGGCTTTCATGGCTTTTGGCGTCGGTGACTGTAATAAGCATAGGTATGCCGCCATTGTGATCAAGAACAGTGTGCATCTTGATACCACCCTTGCCCTGGCGGAATGATGCCCACGAGAACAGCGAGAGGCTCAGCTTTATGGTCGTTGCATCCATGCTTATCAGTTTGGACCTGAAACGAAATTTATGCTTAGGAGCCTTGGCTGCGCAAAGCGCGTACATTTCATGGAAAAGGTCCTTAAAGAAACCCACAGGGCGAGAATTGTTGGCATCCGCAAAAGTGGAACGAGCCACATTTCTCAGCCCCCAATGATAGAGACGTTTTCCAGCAGCAGCCAGACATCGAATGCCATCCCGCATGGAGCGTCTTGCGGCGAGTTGGATAAAAGCCATTGTTGTGAACTGTTCCTTGAATCCA
>JAFTDG010000069.1 GCA_017454325.1 Desulfovibrio sp.
AAGAATCCGGCGCTCGGGCACAGATTGTGAACTACCTGACCTACAATCTTCTTTCCACGCCATTTTCCATTGCCAGCACGGTCATGGGGGGCGTCATGGTCGGGGCTGGGGCCACACGCTATAATCTAATGATTTTTGGAGGATCATTCTGGGGGCTACGACTTCCATTGGGTTGGCTGCTGGGGCATATGCTCTGGGGCACAGCCTCAGGTGTATTTCTGGCCATGCTTATCTCACAAGTTGTGCAATCCTGCGTAATGATCCACGCCGTGCGTTATTGGAATTGGACGCGCTTTGCCATGCGAGTCCACTGAACAAGCTATGCTTTCATACGGAGCCGTAACCATTGCGAACACTAGCGGCGCCGCACACATACACTGCCAATACACAAGGAGCTACCGTGAACAGCATATTTACCCCCGTCAGCCTGGACTACAGGGCACAGTATTACACCCTTTGGCAACAAACCCCGCGACGGTCCCTGGATTATACCCTGGCCAATTTGTGGGGGTGGCAGTCTTATTACGGCCTGGAGTGGATGTTTGACGACGGCTTGTGCTGGATACGGCAAACACATCCGAAAACCATCTACTGGGCGCCTCTGGGCGACTGGAATGCCGTTTCCTGGCAGACAATCCTCCAGAAGATAAAAGACCGCTCTTTTATCCGCGTACCTGATATGCTGGTGCAGGTTTGGCAGGCAGCCATGCCTTGCCATGTGCAGTCTGAAGAGGATCGTGGCCAGTGGGAGTATTTGTACGAGCAGGCAGATCTGGCAGAACTGCCTGGCAACCGCTACCATAAGAAAAAGAATCATTACAACAGTTATATCAAAACATACGGTGAGCCAGACTATCGCGCCCTCGACGATGGCATGGTGGAAGATGTGCTCGGTCTTGAAGACGACTGGTGCCAGTGGCACGAATGTGAGGATTCTCCTTCCCTCCGGGCCGAAAATGAAGCAATCAACCGTGTGCTCAGCCACTGGACCAGTTTCAAGGGGCTCACAGGTGGCTCGCTGTATGTGGATGGGAAGATCGTTGCCTTCAGCGTTGGGGAGGACTTGGGTGACGGCCAGCTGGGCGTGCATTATGAAAAAGGGCTCAATGGCTTCAAAGGCGTATACCAGACCATTAACTGTCTGTTTGCCCGCAATGCGGGTGCTGGTTTTACCTATATCAACCGGGCCCAAGATCTGGATGAAGAAGGATTGCGGCAGGCCAAGATGACATACCTGCCCAGTGATTTTCTGCGCAAATGCAAGGTTGTTGTGCAGTAACAAGCTGCGTGCCGACACCTGTTTAATGGCCCATGTCGACACGCAGTTCAGCAATGAATGCTAGCCGTGATACAAAATTTCCGGCGAGATGTCGCGCACACTGCCACAACCCGTGAGCAGCATGGCCTGTGAAAGCTGCTGTGTGACAGACGTAATATAAGCATTTACCCCATCCGTCAAACCACCAATGGCCGCCACAGTCACAGGCCGGCCAATAAGCACAGCATCAGCGCCAAGAGCCAGCATCTTGAGCACATCTACGCCCGTACGTATGCCACCGTCCACCATAACGGTAATCCTTCCGCGCACCGTTGCAGCGATACGAGGCAAAACCGCCGCTGTACCCGGACAGTGGTCAAGAATGCGGCCGCCATGATTGGAAACAACAATGGCATCGGCACCAGCCATGATGGATTTTTCCGCATCCTGCGGCGTCATGATGCCTTTGACAATGAAGCTGTAGCCCTTCTTGTGCGCATAGTCGATGACCTGTGTCAACTCAGAGGTACTCATGGGCGTGACGGGTCTTCCCATCTTACGCAAGGTCACCAAGCCGGCGGCATCCACATCCATACCCACAGCCGCAGGTTTGCACTCCATGACTGTGTCCAGCTTTTCATACAATTCCTTCCCTTCCCATGGTTTAATGAAGGGAATGCCCTTGTGGGCTTTCAGTGCCTTGGTGGCACCGTCAATAATAAATGGTGGCACGCCGTCACCTGTACAGCCCAGGGTTCCGGCAGCTGCACACCCCCCGAGCACAGCGTCAATATAATCGTCTTCGCTAACATCTTTGGTCATATTGAAGGAAACACCACCTATGGGCGCAGCCAGTACGGGGACACTGAGTTTAACACCTAGCACTGTCGTGGATGTATCCGGAGTCTTGACATCATGCAGTACAGTCATGTTCAGTGTCACATCAGTAAGTGCGGTCACATTATTGCGGAATGAAGCCCCGGTCGTTAGTCCGCCCATTCCTGGCACTTCCCCGGCGCAGGCCTTTCCGTCACATACGGGGCACACCCTACAGAAGCCCTTCATACGCTCACGCGCAATGCTGCGGTAATCGTCACTCATTGGTTTTTCCTCCCTGCGTCAAATTCAACATTTCCCAATCACGTCATGCCACACGACAGCACAACGCACTCCATAGACATATCAGCGCATACTGCTGTAGGTATTACACTGGGCAGGATCACCAGAATCAAAGCCCCGCTTGAACCAAGTATAGCGCTGCTGCGAGGTGCCGTGGGTAAAACTGTCCGGCACCACTCTGCCTGTCTGCTGGTGCTGCAGTCTGTCGTCTCCAATGGCAGCAGCGGTATTCAGGGCCTCTTCAAGGTCTCCTGCTTCAAGCACACCCTGACGGCGCATTGCGTTGCCCCAGACCCCTGCAAAACAGTCCGCCTGCAGTTCCATCATAACTGAAAGGCGATTAGCCTCTGCCTTGGATACCCCACGCTGCATCTCGCGTACTTTCTGGGCTATGCCCATCACATTTTGCACATGATGCCCAACCTCGTGCGCCAGCACATAGCCCAGGGCGAAATCTCCCCCTCCCCCTAGGCGTGTTTGCATATCGTGGTAAAAAGCGAGATCAATATACACATTGCCATCACCAGGGCAATAAAAAGGCCCCATAGCTGATTGCCCGTAGCCGCAGGCGGTTTCCGTGGTACCTGAATACAACACCAGCTTTGGCGGGGGGTAGGCATTGCCGGAACGACGAAAAATATTCTGCCAGGTGTCTTCCGTGGTTTTCAGAACAACGGACGTAAAACGTGCCAGTTCGTCCTGCTGCTGTGAAGGAGCTCGCGGTGCACTGACAGGAGCAACTATTGCCCCATCAGAAAGCAGTCCCGAAAGGTCTACGCCGTAGTAGCCTGCCACAAGCACTACAAGCAGCACAATCACGCTGCTCTTGCCACCTGCAAGGGGAATACCTCCCAAACCACCGCCGAAACGTTGTCCCCTGCGATCTTCAACATTGCTGCTACCTTGTCGCGTTTGCCAGCGCATATGCACCTCAATTGTGAAATGTGAATTTGTTGATTTTGCCAAAGACGGACTTTTCTGTCCAGCACGGCTCTCCGACTGACAGTCCCTGCGCTCATGAGAGTCAAATAATACCCATTCGTAGCAAGGCCTTGCCCTTATGCGCCTATGCGCTATACTCCTACGTACCATGGAGAAGGATGTATGGAAAGGATGTTGCCATGAACCATAAAAAAATGCACATAGCCCTTATATGCCTGTTTGTCGCCATATGGGTGTTCGGCGCGGCTATTCTTGTGTACCTCTGCCTTTGATGCCGTCACCACACAACACGCTGCACCTGTCATTCCCTGCCCTTCCTGTTCAGGGGAAGACAGAGCCACGTGCTATTTTGGTCAGTTAATGAAAATGCTTAAAGAAAATGTGTGAAGCACTATACGGGGCATCTATGACCCTAATTATTGTTGATCTGCAGAAAGGTTTTCTCACATCTGCAGAACCGGAACACTTAGCGGAAAGGCTGGCGTGCCTGCTGCGCAAAGGCATCTTCCATGCAGTGCTAGCCACACAGTTTGTCAGTGTGCCGCAAAACCCATTTCAACGATTCATGGGCTGGGATGGCTTGCACGGCGTAGAACAGGATATTAGCGACATTGTTCTGCCCATGATCACAGCCGTCATTCCCAAATCGGGATTCAGCTGTGTCAATGACACACTATTGCAAAAACTTAAGGAAGTGCATGGGGGAGAGCTGCCAGTACAGGTTTTTCTTGCTGGCACAGATACCGAGGCCTGTGTGTTTGCCTCTGCTATGCATTTTTTTGAACTGGGCGTGCGGCCTGTGGTTCTGGCTGACTATTGCGCCTCTTCCGGAGGAATGGCTGTACACAAGGCTGGGCTCCTCTGTATTGAGCGCGCCATAGGAGCCATGAACGTGATGCGTGGCACCCCGACATCTGAGCAGATCAGCCCACAGGCTTCTGGCCATTGCAGACATACATGAAGAAGCAGCAATCAAATCAGCTAGTGTTGCGTTCACAAAATTGCAGTTACAAATTTATGCTGTAACTTCAAACTATTACATATAAAAATAACCAATAACATTTCGTGAACGTGACACTAGATGTGTACCATGTTGCGTATCCAGTAGCAGCAGCCTTACATCCATGCAAAGTGACGCAACTGGCATGCTACATCGCCTGGACACCCTTATAAAAAAGCATGACGGCCGAGCATGTGAGAAAGCAGAAGGCAAACTTGACAAACATAGACTGATCTATGTGCCTGCCAACCTTATAGCCCAGCTCCTGCCCCAGAAGACAACCTGCAATGCCAACCGCTGAGATTTTCAACAGGTAGGTATTATAAAGCCCTGCTGCACATTGACTGATAACGGTTATCCATGTGCACAACAGAAAAAACATGCCTAAGGTACCGCGCGCCCTGTCCTTGTCCCAGTGTTTGAGCAGCACAAAGATACCTATAGGCACACCGGGAATGGATACTGAAGAGCCCGCGAAGCCACTGGTCATTCCGGTTACCACAAGTGATGCCCGGGAATCCGGCAGATGCCATGTGGCCTTTGCGCATGCAACCTGCATAAAAATAAAAATGGCAATCAGCAGGCCAATGCCGATCTGGAGCCAACTTGCGGGAACAATCTTCAGCATCAGGGTGCCAAAAATGCAGCCGGGAATACAGCTTATCCACAGCCATTTCATATCATCCCAGTGAACAAAACGCCGGTACAGCCAGCCCAACTGCGTGGAACATGGGCCAGCGACAATACAGCATGTGAGAATGGCGTCCATGGGCGCGAGGCCAAGCGAAAGAATGGGCAGGGCCAGCATCATGGCTCCAAAGCCGGAAACCCCGCTGACAAAGCCTCCAATCACCCAGCCGAAAAATACGAAAAAAAACATCATCATTGGCTTACAGCAATGCCTTTGCCTTGGTTGCTATTCCATTTCCAAACCAATGGGCTCCTCAGGCTGACACGGGCCGACTATAGAGAAGAACATCGGCATTGCCAAGAGCCATTAACGATTATTTCAGGAACAGAAAAAGAAAAGACAAACAAAAATTGGGGAAGGCGGATAAATACCGGTGCAAATCAAAATGATTTTTTGTATAGTAAGCTCCGGAGGAAGGAATATGAATAAATCCGAGCTTGCTCGAGTGCTTGCCCTTCAGGCTGATATCCCTGAAAACGAGGCAACCCTTTATGTTGATGTTTTCTTTTATCAGATGCGAAGAGCCATGCTGGATGGCAACCGGGTAGAAATTCGGGGCTTCGGCAGCTTTAAAATCAAAGACTATGCGCCTTATACAGGACGAAATCCAAAAACCGGCGAACTTGTAGACGTAAAACCCAAAAAGCTGCCTTTTTTCAAGGCAGGCAGAGAACTGAAAGAATTTATCAACAAGGAATAAAAAAAGTGAGTACTGTGGCAGCAAGACACACTTACATGACACGGGAAATTCCATGCGCGATCAGGGAGATAAAAGGCTCGCAGCCTGCTGAATAGTTCATACCAAACGACTGATGCTCGTCCTCCTCTCCCTCCTCATATTGCTCTGATCCGCATACGTGTTGTCACAGTGCTCTCGGTCAGGCGACCATACATAGGTCAATGGTGTTGAATTCCGCACTGAGGCAGACTTGTGGGTATGCCATTTTGCTGTGGCAGTTGTGGTTTCCTTGTATTTGATACAGAATACAAATATCACCAGCGTATCTGCAATGTTCGCAAGCTACATGCCACGTCCCGCGTAGTTGAGCGCAAGCCACTGACGATATGCCCCGCTGCGTACATGTTCCACCCAGTCGGAATTATCCAGATACCAGCGTACGGTTTCGCGCAGGCCGGAATCAAAATCATATTGAGGCTTCCAGCCCAATGCAGCGGCAATGCATGAGCAATCAATGGCGTAGCGGAAATCGTGTCCCGGCCTGTCCGTCACAAAGGTAATGAGCCCTGCATACCCACCTTGTGGCGAAGGAACCATTTCATCAAGAATTGAACAAACAGTACGAACAACTTCAAGATTCGTGCGTTCCGCACGCCCGCCGATATTGTATTTGCAACCAGGCTGTCCCGCCTCCAACACGCGGGCAATGGCAGTGCAGTGGTCTTCCACATGCAACCAGTCACGAATATTGGCCCCCTTGCCATATATGGGCAATGGTTTACGGGCGAGTGCGTTGAGAATCATGAGCGGGATGAGCTTCTCGGGGAACTGACGCGGCCCATAGTTATTGGAGCAGTTGGTCAGCAGCGTTGGCAGGCCATAGGTCTCGTGAAAGGCATGCACCAGATGGTCAGCCGCCGCCTTGGAAGCAGAATATGGGCTGTTAGGGCTGTACGGTGTTGTTTCCGTAAAGGGGGGGTCATTTGGCTGCAACGCACCATAGACCTCATCCGTAGAAATATGTAGGAAACGGAATACTGATGCACGGTCTGCGGGAAGACAACGCCACCAATCCTTTACCACACGCAGCAAGGCCGCTGTGCCCAGCACATTGGTGCGCACAAAGGCCTCGGGATCCACAATGGAACGATCTACATGGCTTTCAGCGGCAAAATTGACCACAGCATCGGGCTGGTAGTGTTCAAGCAGGTAGCCCACTAGTTCAGCATTGCCAATATCGCCATGCACAAAGATATGCCCGCTATCATTGCGCAACTGGACGAGATTATCCATATTGCCCGCATAGGTCAGCTTGTCTAGATTGACCACACGCACACCACGCCTGCGGGCCTGCAATACATAGCAGGATCCAATAAAACCGGCACCGCCGGTGACGAGCTGGCAAGTCATGTACTCTCCTTATTCGTGTCATAAAATAAAAATGTAGCTCAGCGCCAGTCTGTCGTCAACGAAGCAAATGTGCATTAACACTTTGACGGCCAGGCACACGCCGGCTATGCTCAAAAAAGCATTGGTTCACAGCTATGATAACAATGGTTTCGAGGAGCGCATATGTATATCGTGACAGGAGGAGCTGGCTTCATCGGCAGCGCCCTGCTTTGGCGGTTAAACAAGGCTGATATTACCGATATTCTGGTAGTAGACAATCTTGGCTCAACGGAAAAATGGAAGAATTTGGTCAACAGGAGCTATAGCGCATACATGCACCGTACCGCTTTTCTCGACGCCATTGAACACAAGACGTTTTCAGGTGCAGTGGAAGCAGTAATCCATCTGGGGGCCTGCTCCTCCACTACAGAGAAGAATGCCGATTTTCTCATGGCCAATAATACGGCCTACAGCATTGCGGTCTGCCGCTTTGCTTTGGAACACGGTGCGCGTTTTGTCAATGCCAGTTCTGCCGCCACATACGGCAACGGGTCCCAGGGATTTTCAGATCAACCGGATACCATCCGCCGTCTCAAACCCCTGAATATGTATGGCTATTCCAAACAGCTCTTCGACCTATGGCTTCTGGATAACAAGCTAACAGACAGCGTGGTCAGTCTGAAATTTTTCAATGTATATGGGCCCAACGAATACCATAAAAAAGACATGCGCAGCGTCGTATGCAAGGCTTTTCACGAAATTGCGGCCACAGGCAGGCTGCGGCTTTTCAAATCCTGCCATGCAGACTATCGGGATGGCGGCCAGATGCGCGATTTCATCTATGTCAAAGACTGCGTGGAACTCATTTTCCAGCTGCTAACACACCCCCATATCAATGGCATCCGCAATGCAGGAACAGGGAAGGCACGCACATGGAACGACCTGGGCCGTGCCGTATTCTCGGCCATGGAACGGGAACCAGCAATTGAATATGTGGATATGCCGGAATACCTGCTGGGTAAATATCAAAACTTCACACAGGCAGATATGGGCTGGCTGTGCAGGGAGGGACGTGACCTTACCTTTAACTGCGCCTCGCTGGAGAAGGGCGTGGAAGACTATGTACGCAATTATCTGACAGCGTCAGATCCGTATCTTGAAATGGTCTGAATTGAAAGGGAATGCCCCTACTCTTCGGTTTCCCGCACCACCTCGAAGATGGGCGGCAATGTACGAATTGCCTCAATGAGCTGGTAGAGCTGGGTAGTATCGCGTACTTCCACGGTAAAATGCAGGCGAGCCCGTCCATCTGCCTGTATTTCCAACCCCAGGCCGGTAATATTCACATTACATCTGGACATGACATCGGCCACCATGGCCAGCACGCCATGCTCGTTCTTGGCGATAATGAAAATGCCCGCCTCGTAAGGCTTTTCTTCCTGACCGTCCCAATGCACAGAAATAAGACGTTCTGGCTCCATATTGGCCACATTGGGACAGTCAGCCAAATGTACGGTGATTCCCTGCCCACGGCTTATATAGCCAATAATAGGATCACCAGGCACAGGGTTACAGCACTTGGCCATGCGCATGAGCACGCCGTCCACGCCAGAGATTCCCACACCACCACTTTTTCGATGGGCATCTTCCCTACTTTCCTTCACAGTGGGTGTCGGTGGTTCGGTAACCGTCTCATCTGGATGCAGCAAAGCGTAAAGACGGTTGAGCACCTTGCGCGGCGTGGTATGGGCATAGCCCACAGCAGCCACAAGGTCATCCACACTTTCAAAATTCATGTCTGCGGCCACCAGGGCCAGTTTGCCTTCCTTTAATGCCCGAGCAGCGTTCAGATTGACCTTGCGGCCTTCTTTTTCAAGAAGGTCTCGGCCCAGATTGATAGCATGCAGGCGCTCTTCCGTGCGCAGATAATGCTGAATACGATTACGGGCTTTGGCTGTCCTGACCAGCTTGAGCCAGTCACGGTTGGGATTGCGAGCTGGATCGGTGAGGATTTCCACCACATCGCCATTTTTCAGCTCTGTGCCCAAAGGCATCAGCCGTCCGTTAATTTTGGCGCCGGAACAGTGATGTCCTACATTGGTATGGATAATAAAGGCAAAGTCCAGAGGAGTAGCACCTTCGGGCAGTTCCTTCACGTCGCCCTTGGGGGTATATACATAAACCTCGTCCTTGAACAAATCCATCTTCAACGAGTGCATAAACTCGCGAGAATCTGCCTCCTCCCCCTGGCGATTAAAAATTTCGCGCAGCCAAGCAAATTGCTCCAGATCCTTGCTGTTGACGCGCCCATTTTCCTTATACAGCCAATGGGCCGCTACGCCATGCTCGGCCTGACGATGCATATCTTCTGTGCGAATTTGTATCTCTATGCGCTCTCCTTCAGGGCCAATGACCGTGGTATGCAGGCTCTGGTAGCCATTGGCCTTTGGCATGGAGATATAATCCTTAAAACGTCCGTGCACCGGCCGCCATTGAGAATGCACCAAGCCAAGCACGGCATAGCAGTCCTTGATATCCTTGACGAGTACACGAAACGCCATGATATCGTGCATTTCGTCCAACGTCAGGGATTGGGCCTGCATCTTCTTATACACACTGTACTTGTGCTTGATGCGCCCGTAGACCTGACCCTCCAGGTTGTTGGATGTCAAAAGATCACGGATAAGCCCCACAACCTTTTCAATAATCTGTTTTTCAACCACCTGGTGCATATCCAGCCAGTGATCAATCTGGTTGTAGATATCCGGTTTCAGATATTTGAAGCTCAAGTCCTCCAGGTCGCGCTTCATCCGATACAGACCAAGACGATTGGCCAGCGGCGCGTAAATATCCATAGTTTCCTGAGCAATGCGTTTTTGCTTATAGGTCTTTTGAAAATCCAGCGTACGCATGTTGTGCAGGCGGTCTGCCAATTTAACCATAAGTACCCGCATGTCATGACTCATTGCCAGAATCATCTTGCGGATATTTTCCGCCTGGGCTTCTTCTTTGTTCTCAAAGGTAATCTGGCTTATCTTGGTGACGCCATCCACAATATCAGCCACATCCTCGCCAAAATTTTCGTCGATTTCCTCAATACTAGCCTTGGTGTCCTCAACAGTATCGTGCAGAAGACCGGCAGCCACCGTAGGCTCGTCGAAACCCATGGACGCCAGAATGTCTGCCACTGCCAGAGGATGCGAAAGATAGGGCTCGCCGGAAAGACGGGTTTGCCCTGCGTGGTGGGTGGCCGCATACACATAGGCTTTTTGGATCAATTCCAGGTTGGCCTCATGATTGTTGGCCGAAACCTTGTCGAGTATTTCCTGAATACGAATCACGACGCACTCTTGCAGGATTTGACGTTACAACTATGGTAGGGATAGGCATCAACACATAAACTTGCATGGCTGAGCATTCACGCCCAAACAAAAACGCATGCATAGAATATCGTTGCCCTTATCGACCGAACTGTCAAGAGCACGACGTGCCGGCTGTGCGCTCTGACTCTGCATTTATTGCCCAAGGCGCCATCTTGATTTACCATGCCGGTATGTGCCATGAGGAGGCAGTTTCATGGATAAAAAACGCATTCTGATTCTGGGTGTTGGCAACGAACTGCTGACAGATGAAGGCTTTGGCGTACGCGCCCTGGAATATCTACAAGCCCAATACATATGGCCCGACAACGTGCACCTCATGGATGGGGGCACGCTGGGCGTCATGCTCATGACCGAACTCATGGCTTGCGACCTGCTGGTAGTGCTGGATGTGGTCGACGGAAAGGAAACGCCAGGAACAGTTTACCTGCTGGAAGGTGAAGACCTGCGGCAGAGCCTGAGCTTCAAAAACTCCATGCACCAGCTTGATCTACCCGATACTCTGGTCACATGCCGCATGGCTGGTCATGCAGTGGAGGCCATGGTCTTTGGCATGCAGCCCTTTGACATGCAAAGCACACACTATGGCTTAACGCAGGAAGCACAGAACAAACTTCCCTCCTTCTGCCACACAGTGGTGGAAACACTGCGGCAACGTGGCATCGTAGAAGCAAGTTCACGCTAGTACACAGCTTACAAGACGCTACATGCCAAGATAAGCAGTGCGCACTTCTTCACTTTGCAAAAGCTTCTCTGCTGTGTCACGCATGACGATGCGGCCATTCTCCATTACATAGCCATGAGTAGCGATACGCAGGGCCTGATTGGCATTCTGCTCTACCAAAAACACTGTTGTGCCATCGGCATTGACTTTCTCTATAATAGAAAAAATCTGTTGAATAATGATGGGTGCAAGGCCGAGGGAAGGTTCGTCCAGCAAAAGGAGTTTAGGCCGAGCCATTAGCGCACGGCTGATGGCAAGCATCTGCTGTTCTCCGCCAGAAAGAGTGCCCCCGGCCTGCCTGCGTCGCTCGGCTAGAATGGGGAACAGGCTGAAAACATAGTCCAGATCCTGCCTTACCCCTGCAGGGTCATTGCGCAGGAAAGCGCCCAGATCGAGGTTTTCCCCCACACTGAGGTCAGGAAAAATCAGGCGACCTTCCGGCACCTGTGAAATACCAAGGCTGACAATAGCATGCGGTGGCAGATGGTGAATGGGCTTACCATACCATAGTATTTCCCCTTGGCGCGGGCGGTTTATGCCGCATATTGTCATCAAAGTTGTAGACTTGCCCGCGCCGTTGGCTCCAATAAGCGTTACTATCTCTCCCTCATCAATGGTCAGGGAAATATCGCGCAGGGCCTGAATATTGCCGTAAAACGTATCCACATGACGCAGCTCAAGCATCGAAATCTCCCAGCGGAATCTGATAACAAAATAATTTCATATTTCTCCAATTATTTTACTGTATTATATTTATCCGCATCCGTCTGCAAGATCGTAACATACAGCTACAACATGGTGATGTGTGGAAGCCGTCCGTCCACATCAATTTAATGCATGCTCGACGAATTTGTAGTATCCTGTCCACACCGTGTCAACGCGTATAGTTGGTCAGCATTCATATCGGCAACTTTGGGCAGCGACGGAAAACATCTAAAACTGGTGAGTCAGTAAATGTTTCAGCCTATAGAATAACTTTTTCATAGCCGGGCGGAATTGGCAACAAACAACAAGGCACATGTCAACGATTATTATCTTCTGCAGAACGGGAAACAGGGTCTATTCCCTTGCGTCTATCACCGCGACTGGTATAAAAATTAGCTTTGTCATTATACATTTCTTTGTTTGCTCTTTTTCTGACATCGTTGTAACATGAATCTTTTCCATTATAAAATGTTGCTAAACCTTTTGAAATGTAAAGATGAACTTTTTGCCTTTGTGGCATATTATTTAACGTAGTTAAATTTTCTTCAAATGTTACAAATAATTCTCTTAACTCTTGTTCGCTAATATCATTAAAAATTCCAATAAACTCATCACTTCCAAAACGATAGACATTATCTGCCCCAAATACATGCCTAAGTAAATTTGCAGTATCTACAATTATCATATCACCATACTGATGACCATAAATATCATTTATTTTTTTTAATCCACATATGTCAAATTCAGCAACTGAAAAATTCGTATATTCATCAATATTATTATCAATTTCAGTTATTCTTTCCAGATATGATGCTTTATTTTTTAATGATGTAAGACCATCTATTTTAGTATATTGCTGTACAAGATCTAATTTTTCTCCAAGTTTACAAGATAAAGCCTGTACTGTACTTTTAAGAGCTCGAAGAGTATAATCATGTTTAACAGATTTAAATGCATCTCTAATGCCAATATTTAAATATCCTATTTTTTTTTCATATACTTTATCAATCTCATAAAGAATTCCTTTCACATTAGAAGTAAGTATTTCTAATTGTTCATATACATTTCTGATACGTTTTCTATTAATATTAATAAATAATAATATCATAGAAAATCCAGCAAGAATTGAAATAATTATCGTAATTACAATTGTAAGTATTAAATTTAATAATTGGTTATTATACCATTCTGCATCAAAATCGACTACAACAATTCCTGTCACCTTGCCAGTAGAATTAAAAACAGGACTGTATGCACTATAAAAGATTCCCCAGTTATCTTCGTATGGAATTTGGTCAGCAGCAGGAGTCCCAAGGCTAGCTTTATACAAAGCATCAGTGTACACAACTGGAGAACCGAATTCACCTGGATCCTCTTCCGACGGGTCTACAATAAAAGTAAATTTTTTATCTCCATTATCCCTGACGCAATAAATATAACTTAGCTCACTATTATTCTTAAAATGTTTCAATGTATTTAAGACTGTTTGATATTCTTCCTTGTTGATATCAGCTGTCGTTATTTTTTCTAATACGTTGCCATCAATTATGCTTGCTGCAATATTTGACACATCAAGCATTCTCTTTTGAATAATTGATAAAAGCGCAGAACTTGATTGCTTAAATAGTACGGTACCAAGCGTAATATTAACTGTAAGCAGCATAATCGTTATACCAATCAAAAATTTTGCGCTCTGATTGAGTTTTTTCATTTTGCATAATCCTCAATAGCTTTTTTCAATGCATCATGGATATTGAATCCATGTAGGGCAACTCACCACTGGGCCTTAACCCTAATCATATTAGAACACGAAGCAGAGCAGATACCACAAAATCGGCAATCAGATTGTCATGTAAGATCAATACGACTTTCAGAAGTGTTTGCTGCATCCTCATGCGACATGGCAAGCAACAGGTCCTTGAACAAGGCAAGCGGCTCACGCCCACCTTGCATATGTAGGCGATCGTTAGTGCCATTAAAGCGTGTTACGTCAGTCGGGGGCGTGAACAGCCCGAAGACATTATCCAAAATAGTCACGCTGTCAGCGAGGTGCACAGCTTGGGGCAGATTGCTCAGGCCGCGGTGAAAAGCACGAATAACATCGTGGGCCATGTCGGCAGCCCAGCCTTGCCAGCGACAATGGGAGACAGCCCATCAGAGGCGAGTTGGTCGGTATCAATAAGAAGCATGTCTTCACGTACGGTCAGGTCAATGGTAACGCACAAAAAAACCACGGTCAATTTTTGTTGAAAGAGGAACTATGCGTGAACGCCTACTCCTATTCCCCCTGTCCCTGCATCTCTGCTGGCAGGATCTGCAAAGTCGCTTTGCCGGTTCTTTTCTCGGCAGCGTATGGCTGTGCATCTGCCCCCTGGTATAGATGTTCATCTACATTTGCAGCCAAGGTGTTTCAGCTGCGTTTCGTGCTGGGTGGAAATGTCTCTATAATTGGCATTGGCTAAGCGAACTAGAAGGAATATATTATCAAACTAGACGTCACCCTCTCCCAGATATGCCTTGATAACGCGGGGATTACTGCGAATCTCTGCCGGCGTCCCCGTGGCGATGCAGGAACCATATTCCATGACATAAATACGGTCAGAAAGTGACATGACCATTCCCATGTCGTGCTCGATGAGAAGTATGGAAAGCTGTCTTTCGTCGCGAATGGAAAAAACAAGTTCCTTCAGCTCATTGGTCTCTTGCGGATTCATACCAGCCGCTGGCTCATCCAGCAACAACATGTGCGGTTCCGTGGCTAGAGCTCGTGCGATTTCAAGACGCCGCTGCGCACCATAAGGAAGATTGTCAGCAGTCTCATTCCAAAAATCCTGCAATTTTACCAGTTCTAGCAGTGCGTAGCTCTGATCAATACTCACCTGCTCTTCGGCACGGGTCTTAGCATCTCGCAGGATTGCCCCCATAATGCCCGCACTGGTGCGGCAGTAGCGGCCAATCATCACGTTCTCAAGAACCGTCATTTCATTGAACAAGCGTATATTCTGGAATGTGCGCGCCATGCCCAGCGCAGTTATGCGGTGCGGTTTACGCCCATTAAGCAAATGTTTTGTTCCCGTGTCGTCGTAAAGGTATACTTGTCCCTCCGTGGGGGTATAGATGCCCGTCACACAGTTAAAAAACGTGGTTTTGCCAGCGCCGTTAGGCCCGATAAGTGCAACAATCTCTCCCTTGCAAACGGTCAATGAAAGATCATTGAGGGCACGCAAACCGCCAAAATTTTGTGATAGGTCTGTCACTTCCAGCACAGGTTTCATACGCGGTCTCCCCTGCTCTCCAAGGAAGTGATAGTGTAACGGCGGCGTTCACCGCTGATGAGCCCTTGTGGACGAAAGAGCATCATGATGACCATGATGGCCCCAAACAGTAGCATGCGATAGTCAGAAAAAGCCCGCAAATATTCCGGGGCAAGTATAAGAATAAAAGCCGCAATGACCACGCCAACTATCGAACCCATACCTCCAAGTACCACCATTGAAAGGATCATGGCCGATTCCATAAAGGTAAAACTGGATGGATTGATGTAGGTCGTCTTGGCCGCAAAAATTACGCCAGCAAAACCGGCCCAGCAGGAACCAAGTGCAAAGGCAGAGAGTTTGACGCGTGTAATATCTACCCCCATAGCTTCACAGGCGATTTCGTCCTCCCGCAAAGCCTGCAATGCCAACCCTACCCGCGAGTTCTTCAGCCTGCTGATGACCACAATAGTTATGACCACCGCCGCCAGGACAAGATAATAAATATACGTTGTAGATGCAGCTATATCCATACTCATGCCGAAAAAACCAGGACGCGGTATATCGCTGATTCCACGTGGTCCGCCCGTAACACTGGTCCAGTTCTGTAAGGTAAGGCGCACAATTTCGCCAAAGCCCAGCGTGACAATGGCCAGATAGTCCCCTCTCAGACGCAATACCGGAAATCCCAGGCCAAGGCCAAACAATATGGCCAGAAGGCCTCCTACAGGCAGACACGCCCAGAAGCCCCAGCCCAAAAACTGGTTAAGCAATCCGTAAGCATAAGCACCAATGGCATAGAAAGCCACATAGCCTAGTACCAGCTGCCCGGCCAGGCCAACCACAATATTCAGCCCTAACGCCAACATAACATAGAGCAGGGCTGAAATCATGATATTTGTCTGATAAAAAGAACCCACCAGCGGCATGAGCAGCATAACAACGCCAAGAAAAACCAGCGCTCCACGCCGTATGACCGGCCTGTTCTGTAACGTTTCAAGAGCGGCAGCCAGGCTCAGGCAAGCAGGCAATCTAAGTACAGGTTGTCCTGCAGCCTTGCGAGAGAAGCACCAGTCCCATAGCAATGCCAATAAAAAAATACCGGCCCCTAGGGCAAAAAGACGGTCAAAACGCCATGTAACGCTGTGCTCCACCGTATTCAGCTTGATGCCAAGCACAGGCAATGTCAACAGCATGAACCACAGGGCTGTTACAATGGCTTTGAACATTCGCTGCATGGTTACACCTTCTCCACTGCGGCCTTGCCCAAAATGCCGTCAGGCCTGAAGATGAGGATGAGAATAAGAATACCAAAGGCCAGCATATCTTCGTAGTTGCCTGAAAAATAGCCAGTAGTGAAACTCTCTGCCAGGCCAAGCACCAACCCGCCCACCATGGCTCCCGGGATAGAGCCTATGCCGCCAAGCACTGCGGCTGTAAAAGCTTTGAGACCAGCCAAAAAACCTATACCAAAGTTCACTTGCCCCATATGCGAAGCAATAAGCACCCCGCCTAGAGCAGCCAGGGCCGAACCGATAATAAATGTCAGCGATATGATACGGTCAGCATTGACACCCAGCAACAGCGCCATCTTGCGATTCTGGGCAGTAGCCCGCATGGCCTTACCCATACGGGTGAAACGGATAAAAAGCGAAAGAGTAACCATGGCAACGGTACTGACAAGCAGAATCAAAAAATCGCTGGGGCCCATGACGTAATCAATATGCTCAAGAAAATCCATTTCTGGCAACAGGTTGGGAAAGGGTACAAAATCAGATGTTTGAGCTAACAGAACGTAATTCTGTAAAAAAATAGACATGCCGATGGCAGAAATAAGCGGCGACAAACGTGGTGCACCACGTAAGGGTTTATAGGCCACCTTCTCCAGAGTGTAACCATAGGCCGAACACCACACCACAGCAGCCAGGGCAGCAACAATAAGAATGCCCCCGGCTGGAAAGCCATACACGCCAAGCACCCCGGCAATCAACAAGGCAGTAAAGGCCCCAAGCATATATACCTCGCCATGGGCGAAGTTAATAAGCCCGATAATGCCATATACCAGTGTGTAGCCCAACGCAATAAGGGCGTAAATGCTTCCTCGTGTTAACCCGCCAAAAAAAAGTTCAATAAAAAATTGGATGTCCATATGATAACGCACCTAGGCCGCTCAACCTGCTGCAACCTGACTGCCCGTCGCGCAATATGCGGCGGGCAGTCAAAAAACAGACGCAATTCCTACGCGCCCGAACACTATGTCTATTGAAGTGTAATACTGTGATCCAACTCTACAAACTTCCCGTCCTTGATCTGGTAAATGGACAGAGCCATACCGGCAGCATCACCTGTTTTACTGAAGGTCAGCGTGCCTAGGGGGGTATCTACAGGACAGGTATGCAAAGCCTCTACGATTTTGTCGGTCTCTGTGGAGCCGGCTTTCTCAATGGCGTTTATCAAAGCTACCATAGCAGCATAGGCATTATAATAAAAAGAGCCAGGGCCACTGCCAAACATCTTCACATGGCCCTCACGAGCCTGCTTGTAGGCCTGCAGGTCGCTGGTATCCTTGGGATACGAAGTATATACTCCCTCACTGTCCTTTCCTGCCATCTTGATAAAAGCGTCATCCTTGAGCCCGTCCGGGCCGAGCATGGGGGTTGTCACTCTATCGCGGCGCATCTGCTGCAACAGTTTTGACGCTGTAGGCTGATACCCACCAAAAACCAAAAGATCTGGTTTGGCACGGCGCAACTTGCGCACTACAGCGGAAAAATCAACAGCATCGGGAGTTACCGCCTCATAGAGTACGGTTTCCACATTGGACTTTTCCAGCACTGAACGATTGCCATCCACAAAACCCTTGCCGTATTCGCCATTATCATGCAGATAAGCGACTTTTTTTGCCTTCAGGCCGTTGAGAATAAAGTCGCTCGTCAGGCGTGCCTGTGCCTTGTCATTGGCTATGGTG
This sequence comes from Desulfovibrio sp., assembly GCA_017454325.1. Classification (GTDB taxonomy): domain Bacteria; phylum Desulfobacterota; class Desulfovibrionia; order Desulfovibrionales; family Desulfovibrionaceae; genus Desulfovibrio. The sequence continues at coordinate 18,110 of JAFTDG010000069.1, forward strand.
CGGAAGAAGTAGGGGTTATTCGCACCCTCGGTCAGGGCCGGTGTAGTGGCAGAAGGAGACATACTTACCATTTTTGCTTCGGTATACAAAGGCAGAGTCGCCTTTGTGGGACCGGAGCAAATATGCCCCATGACCACTGCAACTTTGTCTGAAATTAGTTTGGTAGCAGCATTGGTGGCTAACTCGGGCTTGCATTGATCGTCCTGGGAAATAAGTTCAAGCTGCCGCCCCAGAACCCCGCCCTTGGCATTCACATCTGCAATAACGACCTTGGCGGCATTCAGGCTAGGAACGCCATACGACGCCAGATCGCCGGAATGCGCACCAGCGACGCCGATCTTTATGGTTTCCTCGGCTGAAGCCGGTCCGGTAATTGCCAAGCATAACACAAACACAGCACACCAAGTCAAACGTTTATGCATTGTTTCTCTCCAAATGGACGTGGCGTGAAAAGCCCAACGCCACTGTTTCAGTGATGAAAACTTTTTATTGCCTTATTGGCAACAGGCTGTCAATGCACACATCTTGTGGTATACAACGCTCCGCATGCTCATTTAGCATTATGGCTGTGGTCACTGCTACCGGTCTCTCGGGCGCGAAATCCATCATCATATCCTTTTTTGTAGCCGGAACGAAAAATCGACTGACAAAGGATGACCATCAGCAAGGCAACTATGGCCCCAATAAGCACGAGATGCATGTACTGCTCCTTACTAATTTAGTATTCTTTTGTTTATGGTAAAACACGTTTGCCATCTTCCCGTTTTGTATCTTTAACAATGCCCTGTTGCCCTTGCATTTGCAAACTTGCAACAGAACAAAAATTTTTATGTCAGATACAAGAAACGTTTTCAAAGCATTGTTCCTCATACAACACTATTGACTGACACAGAAAACCGAAGCATGCAATGCTTTAAAATTCTCACTTCTGATGCCTTGCCTTGAAAGAAAATTTTGTCTAGAAAAAAAGAGTTTATTCTCTTCTCAACCGAGGGGGTTCTCCATGCGGGGCATCGCCGTTTCTTTGTTTTTCCTGCTTTCTGCTACCGTAACTTTTGCTGCTGGCCAGGAGGCCGGTACAGTTGTCAGTATAGTGCCCGGTGCCTTTGTGGAACGAGACGGTACGCGCATGCCACTGGTGGCCAAGGCTATCGTACATTCTGGAGATGTGCTTTCCACTGATGCCACTGGTCGTGTACGCGTATGGATGCGTGATGACACTACGCTCTCTCTCGGACCGGATACGGAATTTGACATTGAAGAATTTGCGAACGAAGGCAGTGAACCTGTATTTAAGGGTAAAATGACTGGTCTAGCCCGAATGCTTACGGGTCAAATCGTCAATGCCAATCCTGAAGGCTTCAAGGTCTCCACACCACAGTGTTCAGTAGGTATACGCGGCACTATCCTCACGGTTGAAGCAAACAAGGACGCAACCTCTGTCTATGTTGAGAATACGTTGCGCCAGGTACTGGTAAATGGCATGGCCGTACCATCTGGTAGCAAGGGACTTGTGCAATCGCCTGGTGCCCTGCCCCAGATCATGCCCATCACGCCTGCTGACAGGCAACGCATTGGCGCACAGGTTGCTGCCAGGAATGGTGCATCATCAGCCAGCGCGAATTCTTCTGGCACTGCTGGCGTGCCAGTCGCCTTATCCGGTGCCGGTATGGTAGCAAACAATCTTGCAGCCGAATCATCAGCCTGGCGTGAATCCACCCCCTCGGTTGTTCCTCCGGTTCTGCCGGGAAGCGGCATCGTGGCAGGCACACTTTCAAGTGACGGCTACGGAAGCTCCGGACTGGGTGCCTTTAGCTTCTCTGTAGATTTTGCCTCTGGTACTGTTTCAGATGCAAAGTTGAGCGTTGGCAACCCCTACAGTGATATTTTCCGTCTATCCGACGGCAGTGGCAAAACATCCGGTTCTTCCTTCTCTGTAGACACATTTAACGCTGCGCAATATAGCTATTTTGAACGTGACGCATCTGGGGCTTTTGTACGCGACCAGGCGGGCAATCAGATCCAGCACGATATCACAAAGGGCGTAAGCGGCTCTATGCAAGGCACCCTGGGTGATACTACAAAAGAAACCTTCCCCGTAACCGGGAGTTACAATGTTGCCGTTGACCCTGCAGGAACCACAGGAATTCCACGCACATCAGACAGTGGCACTCTGAACGGGACAGGCATGCGGATGCAATAATCCCTTTTTCAGTACAGCCTTAACATGTGCACAATGGTTGCGCTGACGTGCGATGTGACCGTTATCACAGTCTCACGCCCATTCTCCTGCTATTGTATATTCCCACTTTTGTGGCAGCTGTCGTTCCCAAACTGAACGGGAAACCTATTACAATGCACTTGCAGGAGAAAAAGTATGAGTAATGCCATGTTTTGCTATCAGTGTCAGGAAACAGCCGGCAATAAGGGCTGTACCCAGGTTGGTGTATGCGGCAAGAAACCTGAAACTTCTGCTCTTCAAGACGTATTGCTCTATGTAACAAAGGTGCTTGGACAAATTGTCACACTCCTGCGCACTCAGGGCGTAACTGTTGAACATGGCGTTGATCGCATGGCAACGGCCAACCTCTTTGCCACTATCACCAATGCCAATTTTGACGACGAAATGCTGGCAGAGCGCATCCGCAACACCTGTGCAGCTAACAAAGCCCTCACAGCACAGCTCAATTCTACTGCAGATCTTTCGGATGCTGCCCTGTGGCAAGCCTCGGACAAGGCATCCATGCTGGCAAAAGCTGGCGTGGCCGGTGTTTTGCACACAGCCGATGAAGATATCCGTTCTCTGCGTTCCCTCATCACGCTGGGTCTTAAAGGCATGGCTGCCTATGCCAAGCATGCCGATGTGCTGGGATCTTCCGATCCTGAGGCAGATGCCTTCCTGCACGCCACTCTGGCAAAGCTGCTGGACGACAGCCTTTCCGCAGATGATCTAACCGCCTTGGCGCTGGAAACGGGCAGCATGGGAGTACGCGTTATGGCACTGCTGGATACAGCTAATACCAGTGCCTATGGACACCCCGAGATTACTGAAGTCAATATTGGTGTGGGCAGCAATCCCGGCATTCTCATTTCCGGCCATGATCTGCGCGATCTTGAGATGCTGCTTCAGCAGACCGAAGGTACGGACGTAGACGTGTACACCCATTCTGAAATGCTGCCAGCACATGCCTACCCTGCTTTCAAAAAATATGCTCATTTCAAAGGTAATTACGGCAACGCCTGGTGGAAACAGAAGGAAGAATTTGCCAGTTTCAACGGGCCAGTGCTGCTCACCACAAACTGCCTGGTACCGCCGAGCGACAATTATAAAGACCGTGTATATACCACTGGTGCTGTAGGCTTTCCCGGCTGCAGACACATTCCCGGAGAGCCAGGTGAAAATAAGGATTTTTCACCCATCATCGACCATGCCAAGACGTGTCCACCACCCACCCAGATTGAAAGTGGCACTATAGTGACAGGCTTTGCCCACAATCAGGTGTTTGCTCTCGCCGACAAGGTTGTGTCAGCTGTAAAATCGGGCGCTATTAAAAAATTCGTCGTCATGGCCGGCTGTGACGGACGTGCCAAAAGTCGCACGTATTACACAGAATTCGCCAGAAATCTGCCAAAGGATGTGGTCATCCTCACGGCAGGTTGCGCCAAATACCGCTATAACAAACTGGATATGGGCAACATCAACGGCATTCCACGACTATTGGACGCAGGACAGTGCAACGACTGCTACTCCCTGGCCATCATTGCCCTGAAACTGAAAGAGGTCTTCGGCCTGAACGACATCAACGAGTTACCCCTCGTCTTTAATATCGGCTGGTATGAACAAAAGGCTGTTATCGTATTGTTGGCTCTTCTTTCACTTGGTATCAAGAACATACACCTTGGTCCCACCCTGCCCGCCTTCCTTTCTCCCAATGTGGCCAATGTGCTTGTAGAAAAATTCGGCATAAGCGGCATTACTACAGTGCAGGACGATCTGAAGGCATTCTTCGGCTGAGGTGACAGTATAATCAAACCACCCGTTTACGCGGTGGCGCACTTGTTCCGAGGAGGTGCAGCTTCCTATGGAGTTACACCTCCTCTGGGAGTATAAAACCACAAAAAATGGCCTTCCAGTTTCCCGAAAGGCCATGTCATGGTGTGACAACCAGCAGAAATGCACCGTAAGATTAATGACAGCCTGCACATCCCCCGCCGCAA
>JAFTDG010000070.1 GCA_017454325.1 Desulfovibrio sp.
GGGATCATTGCTGGAAAGCATCTCCACACTTTTGGATAAGATGTTTGCGGAGATGGTGTTGTTGATAAAGCTGCGGATGGTATTCCAAATGATGTCAAAGCTTCCGTTCTCGTCCGTGACTGCTGGAGAAGAAGTGAGATCAGATATACCTCGTCTGTTGGCATAGGCCGTGCGGATATAGTTCTGAAGACGCAGTTTGACCGCATCCGCATCCTGCAGGCCGTGTGTCCATCCGGCCCATTCCGTGGATGTCCATTCCGGTGCGGCATAATTGATACCGGCATACATGGCGTCCCGCACTTCCTGATTGATCCAGGCTATGGACCAGTAAGAAGAACCGGCAATGAACCAGCCGTACTGGTTGGCAATTTCCTGAAAGTTCTTGAGTTTGGTATGCAGCTGTCCTGTTTTGGAATAGCGTTGCAGTCCTGAGAGGATGGTATTATTGATGGTATTGGCGGCATTGTAGAGAGCTAGCGGGTCAATCTCTTCGGCTGGAGTTTCTGGATCAGCCAGCTGTGAAGCAACAGTCATCAGGGAAGATATGGCAGGCTCAACGGCATTGTGTTTGCCCGTGCAGAGAGCATCGGTACTGTCTACGCATTCGATGCTGATGGAGCCGGCATTGCCGTTAAAGATAAATTTGTACTCCCCTCCCTTGCCAAAGAAATTGTCACTGTACTGCCAGTTTCCTCCTGGCGTCACATCCAAGCCACGTCGGTTTTGCAGATAATATTGCAACGTCAGTGATTCCAGTGCTCCGTTGGCAATGGAGGAATACTGCGTCACGTTCTGATCCGGAGCCTGGACAGTAATCTGCCCGCCATGCTCGACAAAGTAGTCAACGCCCAGTTCCCAAATATAGTTGCCAAGGTTGATGGACCAGCCAATGGATGCGAGCAGAGCCGCTTGAAACAGGGACAATCCCTTGAAGATCGGTGCTAGACCGCCCATAGCTCCTACGAAGCGCAGTGGCATCCACAGAGAAGAGTACTTTCTGCCAAAGGCTGTCCCCTCATGAGCAGTCCCTGCTACGGCAATGGCCATCACCCAGATAAACAGAGCAGAGATGACAGCCAGTGCGACCATATTGAAGGCACTGAATATCTGGAGCATGAGTTCGGCAGCCTGGGTGCCACCAAGGCTCTGTCCCCACGTTTCCCAGCCTTGACCAAGCAGACTGTCGAGAAATTGTTTGCTCGCATCTGTCTTGAGCAGGATTTCATTGGTTGCCGGGATTTCACTGGCCATGACACATCACCTATTTTGCTCGCAACGGGCGGCGACGATATTTGATTGTTCTTGCTTGGGTTTTGTGCTCACTTGAGCTACACTTGGAAAAACATGGAGGTATCCCATGCCTGCCAATGATTATGTTCGCGCCAGAATCGACCCTGTTATCAAGGCAGAAGCCGCCAGCGTCCTTGCGTCCATGGGGCTTACCGTGTCGGATGCCTGTCGTATGGTTCTGACAAGGATCGCACGCGAAAAGCGGTTGCCCTTTGATAATGAGATCCCCAATGCCTTGACGCAGCAGACCATGGCTCAAGTTGATCGTGGTGAAGAATTGCACCATGCCAAGGATGCCAATGATCTTTTCAACCAGTTGGGCATATAGATGCTCACGCCTGTTTATTCTTCCCAGTTCAAGCGTGACGTCAGGAAAGTGCAGCAACGCGGTTACAACATTGATGCACTCAAAACTGTCATCAGGTTGTTGTTGCAGGAAGAAATATTGCCCGTGATCTACAAAGATCATCCTTTGAGGAACAACTGGAAAAGCTTTCGTGAATTGCATATCGAGCCTGATTGGTTGCTTGTGTATAAAATTGTTGATGCTACCTGTATTTTTACACGTACCGGGACGCATGCAGACCTTTTTGGTAAATAAATTCACACATTATTGTTGCGTCCCCACCATGAGACCGTAGAGCGTGTCTATGTCCTTGCCTGTCCTGCCCTCCAGTCGCGTGAGATAGTCCAGACTCTCCACAACAGCCATGCGATCCAGGATTTCCGTATTTTTGTGTGTGAGTTGCAGCTGGATTGCCTGCATAAGCACCAGTTCCCGCAAAAGTCCTGCCTCTGTTTCTTCAGCGACATGCGTGAACCAGTTGGGATTGCCCATGCGCATCTGCACAAGCAGGTTGAGCAGTCCGGCTTCGGAAAGCTTGCCGTCCACGATGCCTGGCGGCGTCCCGCTGGCTCCGGCTTCCTGCCACTGTTCCTTGGCCCAGGTCGCTACGTCATCCGGCAGCGTAGGCGCATGAAAGGTCACATGGTAATTGAGCAGTTCCGCAGCATTCTGGATACGGCCCTGATGTACGAGACGTGCGGCAGCATAGGCCTCACCAGCGGGCGTGTTCTTTTGTGCGTCTGTGGGAACGGGTAGGGGGCGCGGATCAGCTAGGGTCTTGATCGTCTCATGGGCCTGTGCCAGCTGTTCTGCACTGAGAGTATGATTGAGCGGAAACAAGACATCAGGCATGGCTTGCGCATCGGGATGCTCGGCAGCTAAAAGACGACGTAGGTATTCCACGGGCTTTGCTGCAGGCGTGTTCCCATACGATACCCGCTTTTGCCGCATGTCCTGCTGCAGATTTGCACCAGCCTGCAGTCCCACTTGCAGGCCGGCTCCCATGGCCGTTGAGCCACAAAGCCCATTGGGTTGCCCAGCTTTGCCGTAGAGGTCACTGGTCTTCTGGGCTTCCTTGGCAGCGGTTTGTCCTTTCAGTGCTGAGACCGTGGATTCTTTCAAATCAACAATGGCGCGTACTATGGTTTCAGAACTGACGCGGATGGTACCGATAATGTTCTGGGCAGCACTGGTAATTTCCGAGCGTATGGACTGCGCTTCGGCATTGGTATTCATGTTGACCTGCTGGATGATTTGCTGCTGCGTATTGAACAACATTCCCTGGATGCTGCCGCAGCCACAGCCCGAGGCATGGACATAAGCTGCTGGGAACAGACTGAGTGCCAGCAGCGGCAACGTGAGTAATGGGTAAAGACGCATGGCTATGCTTCCTTGGCTTCCAGTATTTCTTTGATGATTTCCTCTGTGACGCTGACCAGGGCCGCATCCGTCGAGGAGTGGTCGACCACAAGACGTTTGCGCCGTTCCACTTCTGCTTTGGCGGAACCGCCGGGGAAGCGTTGTGCCAGTCGACGTAAGGCTTCAGAAGGAGCGAGACGACGGTACAAACCGTTGCGTATGGTCACGTCTTCCGTGGTTGTGGAGAAGGCCCAGAGCGGTTGTCCGCCGATGGTCATGGTCAGGGCCAGTTGTGCAAGGCCGGAGGCTGTGCGGAATACACCGATAAAGTTCGCACCTGCAGGCCCAGGCTTGCCCAGATGCAGGAGCGCATGCTTGCAGGCATCATTGAGACCGAAGCGTTTAGCCAGGTCATTGGCACTCTTTTCCGTTCCGCTGCCGAGCAGGACCACGGTTGTGGCCAATTCGCAGATAATGTCGGGGATATCGTCGATGGACGGGGTATAGAGGCCGAGCGAGAGGTTCCACTTGCGTGATTCCCGCGCCATGGTGGACATGTCTGCGAGCAATTGGTCTGCTA
>JAFTDG010000071.1 GCA_017454325.1 Desulfovibrio sp.
CTTATCTGAACAGACAAGGAACCCGTGGTAAGACCTACATAGTCCGCATTTGGTGCAATGTCCTTAGCTTCTACAGTTATGGTTCGAACTAAGGGCGTCACAGCCCACGCTTCAGTTGTCAGAACTACTATTACAGAAGAAAGAAACAAAAAAAATTCAAAGTAACTTTTTTTGTGCATGGGAACTCCAGATTGAAATGGCCCCGGGACAAACGACGCAACACATCAGCATGGCATTTTCACCCTGTTGCCGCACATAGATATGGCCGCTGCAACCATCCCAGCGGGGGGATTATCCACGGCGGCGAAAGGGCATGCCGCGGACGGGATGCCTACTCAGTGGTTGATGCAGCCGCGCTGCAAGGCGATATTCGCTTGCTGCGGATGCACAGGTATTCCTCGCGGAGGACCAGAGTGAATTGAACAGCAGATATACCTGGCATCTCTACTATTCATGGTGAAGCTGACGGACTTCCCCAACAGCCGACCCTGTATCTTTGGCAACCAATTTCGCCGCTATTCCGCGCCACAGAAGTCGCTGAACGACAACGTGAGTTGCCGCAGCCGCGAAATTCTACCGACGTAGCCCAGGCCGAACAAATCAAAAATGCAGATGAAGATAATGTAAGACTCGCGGAAACTGCTCAAGGATACCCCTTTTCAAGCAAACCCTGGTCGATCATGGTCTGATTGTACCCCGCGTCAGCAGAAACAGCTCGTCCCAAGCCTTCAGTTCTTCATAGGCATAAGATAGACAAAAAGCGCCACGAGGGCAAGGAACAAGCCCCTCTGCAGCTACTTTGTCCGTCGAAGGCCCCCAAAAACTATTTGTCATAAAAAGAAACCATACGTAGTATTATTGACAATAGTTCCATTTCTCACTGTGTCTGAGCTACGTTACACATGTTATGCCGCCACCGCACTTGAGCACATATAGTGGTGTGAAAATGTAGCAATAACACTAAAAAACTGTATCATTTTCATGGAGTCTACACCATGCCCCAAAACGTCCTCATCATTTCCTCAAGCCCTCGCATTAACAGTAATTCAGATGCGTTGGCCGAAGCCTTCGCAGAAGGAGCCAGAAGCGCTGGACACCGTGTTGAAAAAATCAGCCTGCGAGACAAAACCATTAACTTCTGTAAGGGATGCCTTGCCTGTCAGAAAACACACCGTTGCATACAACACGACGACGCCGATGCCATAGCGCAAAAAATGCTTCTTGCGAATGTGCTCTGCTTTGCTACACCAGTCTACTATTATGCTGTGTGCGGACAAATGAAGACCATGCTGGATAGAGCCAATCCCCTCTTTTCGGCAAACTATGCCTTCCGCAAAGTATACCTGCTGGCGACGGCAGCTGATGACGCGCCCTCAGCCATGGATGGCGTTCTCAAAGATATGGAAGGTTGGGTGGCCTGCTTCCCTGAATGCCGCATCGCTGGCATGGTGCGTGGCACAGGCGTAACTAATGCAGGCGACATCAAAAACAACATAGTGGTGTTACAAGAAAGTTACGAACTCGGCCACAATTGTTGACAGGGACGTGAGTTTATACCCATCATGGCACTAGGAGGCAACATGAACATTTCCCGTCGTACTTTCGTCAAAGGCGTGACCGCTACTGTTGGCGCAGCATCTGTAGGAGTCCTACCCGGGCAGGCATCAGGAGGAGACAATCTCGCAAATGGTGTGTCTCCTGTAGCGGCAACCGATGGTGATATCTATATCCCCTATGCGCAACGAAAAGGGGGCGAATCCATCGTCTGGTTTACTCGCGACCTATCTGCAGCGGGCCTGCAAAAAATATTCGCCAAGGTTGGCAATGTACTCACTGGAAAGGTCGCCATCAAACTACATACTGGCGAAAAAAATGGCCCAAACATCATCCCACGTCCATGGGTGCAGGAACTGATTGCCAAAAATTTGCCTGACGCAACTATTGTAGAAACAAATGCCTACTATACTGGCGACCGCTACACTACAGCACAACACCGTGACACACTTAAAATCAACGGCTGGAACTTCGCCCCAGTGGATATCTTGGACGAACATGGCACAGCCATGCTGCCTGTCAAGAATGGCAAGTGGTTCACTGAAATGAGCGTAGGCAAAGGGCTATTGACGTATAATTCCCTGCTGGCACTTACACATTTCAAAGGCCATACAATGGGAGGCTTTGGCGGTTCAGACAAAAATATCGGCATCGGATGCGCTGATGGCCGCATTGGCAAGGCCATGATTCACACGCACAAGGGTAAGGGCCAGTGGAGCATCACAGCCGAGGAATTCATGGAGCGCATGACGGAATCCACCAAGGCAACGGTGGACCATTTTTCCCCACATATCGCTTTTATCAATGTTCTTCGTAACATGTCCGTTTCCTGTGACTGCGAGGGTGTGGCTGCACAGCCTGTGGTGACGCCCAACATCGGCATTGTCGCCTCGTTGGATATTCTGGCGGCTGACCAGGCCTCGGTTGATTTGGTCATGGCTCTTTCTGAAAAAGACCGCTCTGCCCTCGCTGAACGTATGAGCAGCCGCCACGGCTTCCGCCAGTTGACCTACATGAAGGAACTGGGAATGGGCAATGACCGCTACCGGCTGCTGGATATCGATAATGGAGACACGAGCATTCTGCCCAAGAATGCCGTAGCCGGCGTAAAACCATTTACGCTCTAACCGATCCCATGCACATATGAAGACCGCCCTATTAAGGGCGGTCAGCGTTCAATCAATGACGCAGCGTTGGTGCATTCAGCAACAGGGGATAAGACTTATGCAACAGGATATTTTTCCCTTATGGCCTTGCCCAGGCTATTCAAGTAACAGAAGATAAAATTTTACACGCACGGCTGTAGACACACCAATTCTTCGAGTAAATGCGCATCGGCAGGCAAAAAACCAAGTTCTAATGCTTCCTGCGGTGTCACCCAACGTACATTCTGCCCCTCCTTGCCACAGGGTTCGCCTGTAAAAGCCGTAACATGAAAAAAATGCAGAAGTACGGAAAAACCGCGTTCAAAATAATCATGTTCCAGATTTTTCCAGAACAGTGCCTTGCGTATGCTGATGCCTAACTCTTCTGCCAGTTCTCGATGCAAGGCTTCCAAGGCGTTTTCAGAACCTTCCAGCTTGCCTCCGGGGAATTCCCAAAATCCCTCCATAGGGGAACCTGTGCGACGCTGCGCCGCCAAAAAACACCCATTGCGCCAAATAATACCCGCTGCCACTTCGATATGCCGCATAGTGTCTCCGATACATGCGCTATTACGAAAGGAGTGTAGATTTTTTTCTTATTGCATCCATGCGCGCTTCAAGGGCTGTCATCTCATCCAGCAAATCCTCACTGCGCTGTTTACAGCTTTCAAAAATCTTAAGCAGTTCGCTGGAACGGACATGGTTAGCATATACTTCAGGATCAGCCAGCTGCGATTCTGCCTCACTCTGCTCTTCCATTACCCTGGTTAGATCCATTTCCAAGGTTGCATATCGCTCCTGAAACGGCTTCAATTCCTTATGCAGGGCATTCCGTTTTTCTGCCTGTTCACGTTTGACACGTCTCTGCTCCTCTCGTGACAAAGGCTGCACAACAGAAACAGATTTCCTCATTTCCTCCCGGTCCAGGGGTATTACCGCTGTTCCGTCGCCACAGGCACTAGCTACAGCACGCCGTTGAACATCATAAGCGGCAAAACTGGCATGTACAGTCAACCCGTTGCTATTCAACTCCCAAATTTCGGCCCCTACCTGTGAAAGCAGCCAACGGTCATGAGCAACCATCAATAGCGTACCTGAAAACTTTTGGAGAGCTGTTGCCAATGCCTCACGGCTTTCCAAATCCAGATGGTTGGTTGGTTCATCCAACACAAGGAAATTGCAACGTTTCAAAAAAAGCGAGGCCAATACAAGACGACTTTTCTCCCCTCCGGAAAGTGCCCCTACCTGCCTATCAAAAAATTCCTGCCCAAGTAAAAAAAGACCCAGCACACTCATGAGTTCTTCTTCCGTAGTGTGTGGGTCAGACAGACGACGTATTTCACCAAGCACCGTAGTATCAGGGCGAAGAGTTTCCATCTGATGCTGTGTGTAATAGCCCATACGCATCTGCGAAGCAGTGACCATGTTGCCACCACAACGCTCGAGCGAGCCCGCCAACAGCTTGAGCAGCGTGGACTTACCACTGCCATTGTGCCCTACAAGAGCCACTCGCTGCCCTCGATACAAGGTAAAAGTAAGTGGCGGCCACATAGACTTCCCGTCAGGGAAACGAAAGGCAAGATCGGCTGCAGCCACAACTATTTTTTCTGAATGCGGCGCCTCTGGCCAAGTGAAATGCAGTTCCTTGCGTTTTGGCTCAGGTCGATAGTCCTCCAGCTCCTTCTCTAATTTTTTAGCCATCTTCTGCCGGGAACCAGCCTGACGAGCCTTGGTGGCCTTGGCGCGAAAACGTTCCACAAAGGCCATTTTGCGTTCTAATTCGTCTCGCAAAGCACGGGCTTCACGTTCACGCTGCTGATTGTATTCCTCCTGCTGGCGCAGGAATTGCGTATAGGTAGCCTTACGAAAGACCGGACGGGAAAGACCCAAATAGAGGACATGTGTACCAACATTATCCATAAATACCCGATCGTGCGCCACAAAAACCAAGGCACCGTTAAAGCCCAGCAAAAAAGACTCAAGCCATTCTACCGCCTCTACATCTAAATGGTTCGTGGGCTCATCAAGCAGCAATACATCAGCCCCAGCCGTGAGCACACGGGCCAGTTTTGCGCGTTCTCGCCAACCGCCAGAGAGTTGCCGCAATGTACGTCCCCACTTTTCCTCACTAAAACCCAGGCCTGTAAGTACAGCCTTGGCACGATGCTCAGGATTATAACCGTAAAGAGCCTCTAATTCACTCTGTCGATGCATGAGTTCAGATAAGCGTGTAGCATCCTCGTGCGCGGCCGCATCTTCCCATTGAGCCCAAAAGTCGTTCCAGTCATGCAGCACATCAAGTACGTAGGTCAGCAAAGGGGTATCCAGTATATTTTCAGAAAATTCCTGCTCTACATAGCCTAAGCGACAAGTACGTGGCAGTATAACCCGACCTCCATCTGGATTTTCCACTCCTGCCAGCAGGCGCAACAGTGTTGACTTACCAGTACCATTAGGACCACATACGCACAGGCGCACTCCGGAATCAACTTCTAGCGAAAAATTGCTAAAAATATCTCGCCCGCCAAAGGATTTAGATAGTTCCTGAATGGTGATTTTCACAACAATCCCTCACGGACATATCCTTGTGCTGCTTCCAGCAGCCCGTCTTCTAGAGTGACGTATGGCATGAACCCCAATTCGTGACAAATGCGACTGCCCTCAGACAGCCATCCCTCCTGACGTGCCTCCCGATATTTGTCTACATTCCATCCAGGGGCACGTCGCAGCCCGTGGCCGCTCAAACGTCGGCACAAGATATCAGCCGCAAGCCCATATGCCGTTGAAAGCACAGCAGTAACGGCCATAATTGGCAAAGGGATGTGTAGGACACGCACAGTTTGCGCATCTCGACCTAAGACATGAGCCACAGCGTTCCCCATGGCTTTACAAAAGGAGGCCATTGTGTGCATCTGTCCGTCGTTAAGATGATAAACACCACAGGCTTTGGGATGACAGGCACAAAGCACGGCACGGACCATATCGCCCACATGTATTACACTTATGGGGAAGTCCCGCCCCCAGCCGGGACTTACAGCTATATTGTGCTTAACCCCGCGAAATACGGGTAAAAGTCCCTTATCCCCAGAACCATAAATAATAGGCGGCCGAAGTATAACCAGACGGTCTCCCAAAGTATGCCCCAAAATCTGTTCCACAAGAAGTTTAGACCAACCATAGGCAGAAACCGGTGCAGGAGTGGATGCCTCACTTGCACCGGGAGGAACTGCACAGGGGCCAGTAGCGGCTAAGCTGGAAAGGAGAATGAAACGGGTATTCCCCTGCTTTCTTGCAAACGCCTCAGCCAAACGAAGGGCAGCCAAGGCATTGGCACGCAGATACTCCTGCCAGCCCACACCAAAGAGCAAGGCCGCCATGTGAATAACCACATCTTTGCCATCAAGAGCCTCAGCCAACCCCTCTCCCGTAGACAGGTCAGCCTGAACAACAGTAACATCTTTAGGTAAACGCGAAGTATCTGATGAGGCGCGGGTTAAACAAGTAACAACCGCCCCTGATGCCAGCAATTCCGGTAACAAGTGACGCCCCACAAAACCAGTGCCACCCGTCAGCAAAACCTGCTTACCCGATAGATACTCCAAGGTATTTGTCACATACGTCGCGCTCATGCAGCAATCTCTCGCCGATAAATACGATAGCGCTTGACCAGTCGACCGCAAAAGTCCTCTATAAGTTCGTCAATAGCCACATTGTCCTCCAACACCCATGACCCCTCCACCCATTGAAAAAGGGGATGTTGCCGCGCTTTTTCCAACATATAATCCAACAGCAACAAGGGCAGGCCAAGAAGACGAAATTCTTCACGAATCCCAAACAGAATAATACGATAGCCACCACGAATCTCTGAACGTGCACGCCACCAATGCCACGGAGCAGTAATACCCAGCTTCCCCTTGAGCCTTCGCAGCAGTGGAGCCATATCGGGCAGGGCAACCATACCCGCAGCAGGTTCGTCACCATGAAAGAAAAGCACAAAAAATTCCGGATCCAGCACGCTTGACAATTCTTTGACGTGTCGTGCAGCCTCACCATCTGAAAGCGGTGAAAATCCCCAGTTTTTCGCCCATGAGACTCTATATAATTCCAGCATAGTCCGTATGTCTTCTGCAAGAGTACTTTTGCTGGAAGTGCGGCAGGTAAAGTGCCCCTCAGCCTTGAAGCGCGCCACTTCTTCGCTGAGCTGAGAAGGAAGAGCAAGAGACGCACGCTCAATGAGGTAGGCAAAAAGATCCTGCTCTTTACGTAGATGCCAACTTTCAAGCAATACAGGGTAATACGGCGGATTCCAAGGCATCATGATGGCAGGCGGCAAATTAAACCCATGCACCAGCAAGCCACAGGTGTAATTAGATGACGGGTTCAATGGACCACGCATAAAGGCCATGCCCTCCGCTTTCAGCCAACTATATGCGGTGTCAAGCAGAGCATGTGCTGTCTCATGGTCATTGACACATTCAAAAAAGCCAAAAGCGCCACAGTTCTCACCAGCGTAGGCATTGTATTTTTCGTCAACAATCGCGGCAATGCGCCCCACGGGACGTCCATTACGGACAGCCAAAAAAAGTTCACGTCGAGCCGTTTCCCAAAAGGGATGCTGCCCAGGAGAGAGCAGGCTCATTGTTTCAGAACGCAAATCAGGAGTCCATTGCCGACTTGCTGCATGCAAATGGAAAGGAAAATCCACAAATGCGTTAAAATCAATAGCAGAACGAACAGGGATAACAATGGGCGGCATGGTGTTTCTCAGGATCATGAATCCAGCTGTAAACTGCCACAAAAGGAGGTAAGATTATCAATACCCAACCGTTCGCAAACAGCGGGTAGCGTCTGCGTCAGGGCAAAAGCGCAATCGGGACGCATAAAATTGCCCGTGCCCACCTGTACAGCCTTGGCGCCCACCAACATAAATTCCAGCGCATCCTCCGCTGTCAGAATGCCGCCCAATCCCACAACGGGAATCTTTACAGCTCGAGCTACTTGCCATACGCAGCGCAACGCCACTGGCTTGATGGCTGGTCCGGAGAGCCCGCCAACCACATTTGCCAACGAAGGACGTCGCGTCTGAATATCTACGGCCATACCAAGCAAGGTATTGATACAGGAAATACTGTCCGCCCCAGCATCTTCCACACTTCGCGCCATAAGGGCAATATCCGTAACATTGGGTGAAAGCTTGACCATGATGTGCTTATGGGGCGCAGCACGACGCACGGCAGATGTTACAGAAGAGGCCAAAGCCGGATCCTGCCCAAAGAGAGCCCCACCTGCCTTCACATTGGGGCAGGAAACATTAACCTCTAGCGCAGCGACACCTTCTTCCTGATCCAGCCGAGCCGCCAGTTCTGCAAATTCGTCGACAGACGCAGCATAGATATTTGCAATAATTGAAGTCTTATGCCAAGGCAAACGTGGCAGTTTTTCAAGACAAAAGGATTCCACACCGTCATTTTGCAACCCCACGGCATTAAGCATGCCCGCTGTCGTTTCAATGATACGCGGGGAGGAATTGCCTTCACGAGGATGCAGGGAAAGACCTTTTACAACTATGCCTCCCAGTTCGGAAAGATCACCATAGGTGACAAATTCCAACCCGTAACCAAAGGTGCCTGACGCTGTGAGCACAGGATTCTTGAGAACGAGATCACGGGTTTGCCCTTTGAGGGTGACAGAAAGATCCATCTTGCTATCTCCATGGCCGAAATGCACCTAACTACAGTGCAACCTGACTAGCCCAAAACACCGGACCATGGGTGCACACCTGCACATGGCGCTCGCGTTTTTCACCAACAGGCCACGCGGTCGTGGTTTTTGTCACACAACCAAGGCACGCTCCCACACCGCATGCCATACGTGTCTCCAATGAAATCTGACATCGCACTCCCAGTTCTGCGGCAAATGTCTGCACCGTACGCAAAAAAGGCGAGGGTCCGCATGCCAAGACTAAGCCCTTCTGTTCGGCATATTCGCGCATACGCTCCTGAATTGTATAAATAAAATTATCCAGATCGCCATTTTCAGGTTCGCGTAGGCTGTCCACAGGTATGTGTTCATTTATACTGTCCACGGGATAGCAACTGATGTGCTCACGATGGCCAAACAACATGGATACATTCCAAGGTTTAAGATGCTCGCTCACATACCCCACAAAAGGCACAATCCCCATGCCTCCGGCCAAAAGCAGCGTGGGAGTGTCCGGTTCCATGACAAAACCGTTACCCAGTGGTCCCCACACGCGCACCTTATCGCCAGGCCTAAGCTCGGCCATGCGTCGGGTACCCTTGCCTCGCACCTGAAAAAAACAGATCATATGACGAGCTGTCATATGACAAATAGCCAATGGCCGAGCCCAAGGGATATCCAAACCAAAATTATGGGGTCGCAGCATCACAAACTGGCCCGGGCACCAAATATTCCAATTGGGACGGCCAAGGCGCAGTGCAAAAAAACGACTCTCATTGCCCGTTTGTCCAAACGGTACAAGATCAAGGACTTCAAGTTCGCAGGAATTAGGTTGTGACATTGGTTTGTTATAGGCACACAGAAGGCGAACGGTCAACAAGAATGAGACCATATAGGTGTACCGCCACACAACGCTCATTGAACGGACAGGGGCTTTTCAGCCCGCAGTTTGAGGAGTATATTTCGGGTCAGGAGTTTTTATGAAGAATGATATCTTTGCCTCGCGACGTGAAAAATTGCGCAGGCTAGTGCACAAGCGAGGCCTTGATGCGCTGCTTATCAGCCAGGCCGCCAACCGATTTTATCTTTCCGGATTCGAGTTACATGACCCTCAATATAACGAAAGCGCAGGCAGCATTGTCATTACGGCCGATGGAAACGACTGGCTGGCCACCGACCTCCGCTATAGTGAAACAGCCCTTCGCCTGTGGGACAAAGACCGTATTTTCATCTATAAAAATCACACCGCAGAACAAATCAATACTTTGTTACGCCGCTGTGGAAGCCGCATTGGCATAGAGGCCCGAGGCATTAGCCTTGACTTCGCCCGTAATCTTGCCAAGGCAGATACCGGTCTCTATCTTGAAGCTGCAGACGGCCTTGTAGAGCACTTACGCTGCATTAAAGACCCTTCAGAAATCGCAGCACTCCAACAATCTTTTGAACTCAACCACAAACTCCTTCACTGGATTGAAGGGCAACTTGAACCGGGCCGGAGTGAGCGTGAGATCAGCTGGATGATTGAGCGCTATTTCCGCGAACACGGGGCCTCAGAGCTTGCCTTTGCCAATATTGTTGCAGTTGGGCGCAATGCAGCCATCCCCCATGCCGTACCTGGTCAGGATACTATTACAAACAACTGTCCTGTTCTAATAGATGTAGGCTGCCGTGTGAACAATTATTGTTCGGACCAAACCCGCACTTTTTGGGTAGGACCAACTCCCACAGCCGACTATCAGCATGCCCTGGACCTGACCCGTAAAGCCCAAAGTTTCGCCATCGGGAAAATGCGCCCGGGTATGCCTTTGGCTGAGGTTTACGCCCTGGCCCGTTCAGTATTTGAACAGGCAGGTGTTGCCACAGCTTTTACCCACGGCCTTGGACACGGCGTTGGACTTGAAACCCACGAAGCTCCCAGCCTATCCCCCCTAGCCCAAGGAGTTCTCGCGCCGGGCATGGTTGTAACCGTGGAACCTGGCCTGTACTATCCACAATGGGGAGGAGTTCGCTGGGAATATACTGTGCTTGTTGAAGAAAACGGTGTAACGATTCTTTAAATGACCCAATCCGGCCGGGCAGACTCCCACATATGCGAACTGCCCCGCCTTTTATTGCAGGATGAACGAAACGATGGACTTTACGCATATTTTTCTCGTGGGTCCACGGGGCGCGGGGAAGACCACAGTTGGCAAACTTCTTGGTAAACGTCTGCTGCTTCCTTTTGAGGACACAGACGCCTTTCTGCAACATAAGGAAGGTCGTAGTGTGCATGAAATAGTGCGTTGTGAAGGATGGTCAGGCTTTCGTCTACGAGAAAGCACAACGCTTCGCACCGTGACCAATAGTATGCCACATGGAGGCGTCATCGCCACAGGCGGTGGTATAGTGCTGGACAATGGAAACTGCATGTTTATGCGGTCGCATGGCACGGTTTTCTACCTGTCGACTCCGGCAGAAGAATTGGCGCAACGCTTGGCTGCATCCCCCCTTGCTTCGCAGCGACCTCCTCTTACCGGAGCACCTCTCCTAGAAGAGATTACTTCAGTGCTAGCAGAACGTCATGATCTGTACTGTTCGGTTGCCCATCACATAATTTCTACCTCACATTCACCTAGCATACTTTGTGAGGAGATAGCGACAATACTCCTGCCTCCCGAACATGATGATCGCACCGCCAAGTAAGATAAATAATATATGTAACAAAACGATGCGAAGTTTACACAATTTGTCATCAATACCCTTTGACATAATAGGTTCAAGCAGCTATCCTTATATGCGGTAATCATTTTCATGGATTCGCTTTTAGGGGAGGAAGCGGCATGCTTGATCTCAATATTACCATGCTTTTTCAGCTGGTGAATTTTTTTGTAGCCCTTTTTGTACTCAATATCCTCCTGATCCGGCCTATCCGGGACATCATAAAAAAGCGTAAAGGCATTATGGATGACATGTCTGAAGAGGCTTCTTCCTTTGAAAGCCAAGCAGCAGAACGGCTAAATAACTACGAGGCTACGCTGGCACACGCTCGGCAGGATGCAAGTGCTACCCGGGAGGAGGGTCGCACGGCCGGCATGCAAGAACAACAGAAGCTTGTTGCTGATGCGCAACAGAAAGCACGCAATATTCTTGCAGAGGCACGCACATCGCTTCAGGCTCAAGCCTCTGAAGCACTTGCTGCACTACGCAAGCAGACAGACGCCACGGCGAGCGCTCTGGCCGAACGTCTCATCAAGGGATAACAGGCGGCTTTATAAGACTCATGCCATCACAGAGCATGTGTTTCGTGTGGTAAGGCAATGGTGTTTTCAGGATGTGAACAGGGGGGTGGGCTTTGAGCAAATGGAAATACGCGGTTCGTTTGATGCCGCTTGTTCTTTTTTTTGCAGTGCTAACGGCACTCCCTATGGAGGCACTAGCTTCGGAAGGACATGATGCACCACGTTGGGGCGACTTCGGCTGGCGTGTGATCAATTTGATCATATTTGCCGCAATACTCTGGCACTTTATAGGTGGTTTAGCGAAACGTTTTTTCAAGGGGCGTCGCGAGACCATAAAAAATTCTCTTGATGAACTTGATGCACGTCGCACAAGGGCCAAGGAACAGCTTGCCACTGTTGAACAGCGAATTGCCAACCTTGACGCAGAGAGAGAATCCATTCTGTCTGAGAGCCGCAAACAAGCCGAGGATATGAAACGTGGCATTATAGCAGAGGCTCAACGTCAGGCTGCACAGATTGTGGAACAGGCACGGTTAACTGCAGAAAGTGAAGGACGTGCCATAATTGCGGAAGTACGTGCCACAATTGCAGACGAAATTGTCGACGCTGCAGAACGTGTTTTGAGCAATAAGCTTACGCCGGATCAGCACGACAGACTTATTACCAACTCGCTTAACAAGGTGGTGCTCCATTGATTAACACCGTGGTTGCACGCAGGTATGCCAATGCGATTTTTGCGCTTGGCAAAAAAGATGGGGATACCGCCCTCAATGCACGGGGCGAGTGTTTCGCAGCCATTGCGGAGATGCTTAAATCTTCAACTGATCTCGACCATACGCTAAAAAGCCCGGTTATTGGAATTGAAGAAAAAAAGAAGCTTCTCGATAAGTTGCTGCAAAAAATTAAGGCAGATGCGACCCTCCGTAATTTCTGCTTCCTGCTGGCAGATAAGGAGCGACTCGCTTTTTTGGGAGAAATAGCCGCATATTACGGCAAACTGCTGGACGAAGCCAAGGGCATCATTAGAGGTCAGTGCATCACAGCAGTGAAACTTTCCGCAGACAAAAAGTCCAAGCTCAAAGACACGCTGCAAAAAAAAGCCGGCGCCGATATTGAGCTGACCTTTGCCGTGGACAAAGACATCCTGGGAGGTATGGTACTCAAAATGGGTGACCGGGTGCTGGACGCAAGTCTGCGCGCGCAGTTGGGAATCCTTCGGGATACTTTCAAGAGGGGTGAGTAGCACATGCAGATCAAAGCGGAAGAGATTAGCAAGATCATAGAGGATCAAATCAAAAACTACGAGCAGCGCGTAGAGATGAGCGAAACCGGCACTGTGCTTTATGTCGGTGACGGAATTGCCCGCGTCTACGGCGTGCAAAATGCCATGCAGATGGAGCTGCTGGAATTTCCAGGTGGCGTCATGGGCATGGTACTGAACCTTGAAGAAGACAATGTCGGCGTTGCACTCCTCGGTTCGGATGTAGGCATCAAGGAAGGAGATCCTGTCAAGCGTACTGGCAAAGTCTTTTCAGTGCCAGTAGGTGACAGCGTTATGGGACGTGTGCTCAACCCATTGGGTGAGCCTCTGGACGGTTTAGGCCCCATTGAGGCATCTGAAGTGCGTCCAGTGGAAATTAAAGCCCCGGGTATCATTGCCCGCAAGAGCGTACATGAACCTATGCCTACAGGGCTGAAAGCCATTGACGCCATGACGCCTATTGGCCGCGGTCAACGTGAACTCATCATTGGAGACCGCCAGACCGGTAAGACAGCCGTATGTATAGATGCCATTTTAGCCCAGAAAGAAACAGATATTCACTGCTTCTATGTGGCTATAGGTCAGAAGAAATCTTCTGTGGCGCTGGTTGCCGATACACTGCGCCGCTATGGCGCGATGGAATATACTACCATCATCTCAGCAACGGCTTCTGATCCAGCTCCGCTACAATATATTGCTGCCTATACGGGCTGCACAATGGCAGAATACTACCGCAACAGCGGAAAACATGCCCTTATTGTTTATGATGATCTGTCAAAACAGGCCGTAGCCTATAGACAAATGTCACTACTGCTTCGTCGCCCACCAGGACGTGAAGCCTTCCCCGGCGACGTTTTCTATCTGCATTCTCGTCTGTTAGAGCGTGCAGCCAAAGTAAGTGACAAGCTAGGTGCAGGTTCCCTGACGGCCTTGCCTATCATAGAAACACAAGCTGGTGACGTTTCAGCGTATATTCCTACGAACGTCATTTCCATCACGGACGGTCAGGTATATTTGGAACCAAACCTTTTTAATGCCGGTGTGCGTCCGGCCATTAATGTGGGTCTCTCCGTCTCTCGTGTAGGTGGTGCGGCACAGATAAAAGCGATGAAGCAAGTTGCGGGGACCATGAGACTCGATTTGGCCCAATACCGTGAACTTGCAGCCTTTGCCCAGTTTGGTTCGGACCTTGATAAAGCAACCAAGGCAAAACTGGAACGCGGGGCACGCCTTGTTGAACTACTAAAACAGCCTCAATACAGGCCTATGCCCTCACAGGAACAGGTGGCTTCCATATACGCAGCGACTCATGGCTATATGGATGATGTGCCTGTTGATAACATACGAAAATTTGAGGATGACATGCTTACTTTCTTGCGTGACGCCAAAAAGGAAGTCCTGGACGCCATCAAGGAAAAGAAAGTCATTGATGAAGCTGTGGAAAAAGCTCTCGTAGATGCCATTTCCGCCTTCAAGCAGGGCTGGAAGGCCTAGAGCCCTCCTCTAAAAGGGAGAAAACTATGCCTTCACTCAAAGACGTAAAAATGAAGATTGTGGGGGTCGGCAAGACCAAGCAGATCACTAAGGCCATGAATATGGTGGCTTCAGCGAAGCTGCGTGGTGCGCAAGCACGCATTGAAAGATTCAGGCCATATGCGGCTAAATATCGTGATGTGCTTGCCGAGCTGTCAAGCAAGATTGAGGGCGATGCTCACCCCCTACTGGCGGAACGCGAGGAAAAACATAGCTGTGCCATTGTGCTGATAACCTCTGACCGTGGTCTTTGTGGCAGTTTTAACGGTAACATTATCTCTCAGGCACTTGCTTTGGCGAAAGAAAAGCAAGCCGCAGGCTTAACAGTGAGTTTCGCGTGTGTTGGTCGTAAGGGAAGGGATGCCATACGTTCCGCAGGATATGAAATTGTCATGGCCTATGGTGACCGTATGGGGAGTATTGATTTTTCCTTGGCCAGTTCTGTGGCTCAGGAAGTCATTAACGGATACGAGTCAAATATCTATGATGAAGTGTGGCTGATATACGGTGAATTCGTTTCGATGGGGTCTCAGCCACCACGCACACTCTGCCTACTGCCTCTGAAAACACCTGAAGCTGAGGATGTTGATGGAGAGGATGCAAAGCCGCGGTGTGAATATGTATATGAGCCCCAGGAGGAAAAGCTGTTGGCAGAGCTTTTGCCCCGTTATATCAACGTTCAAGTGTATCGTGGCATGCTGGATACCTCTGCAAGTGAACATGCTGCCCGTATGGCTGCCATGGATAATGCTACACGTAACTGTAACGAGATGATCAACACGCTGACCTTGCTTTATAACAAGACACGTCAGGCTTCCATCACCAGCGAACTCATCGACATCGTCGGTGGCGCTGAAGCGCTGAAGGGTTAAGGAGCCAAACATGAGCAAAAACATCGGTAAAGTCGTTCAGGTTATCGGTGCCGTTGTGGACGTTGAGTTCAGCGATGGCAACCTGCCGAATATCTTCACCGCCCTGGAGATAAAAAACCCGAACAACAGTGATGCGCCGGAACTAATTTGTGAAGTGGCGCAACACTTGGGCGATAACGTAGTGCGTACCATCGCCATGGATGCCACTGAAGGCTTGGTCCGTGGTATGGAAGCCGTAGACACGGGAAACCCCATCATGGTTCCCGTGGGAAAGGCTTCTGTAGGACGTATTCTGAATGTTATTGGTCGCCCTGTGGACGAGATGGGTCCGGTCAATGCTGAGAAATATTACCCAATCCACCGTCCAGCTCCGGAGTTCACCGAACAGAATACCAAGGTTGAACTTCTTGAGACAGGCATCAAGGTTGTGGATTTGCTGGTGCCTTTCCCCAAAGGCGGCAAAATGGGACTATTTGGCGGCGCCGGTGTGGGCAAGACCGTCATTTTAATGGAGATGATCAACAACATTGCTAAGCAACACGGCGGTTCATCCGTCTTCGCTGGTGTGGGAGAACGCACCCGTGAAGGCAACGATCTGTATAACGAACTGAAAGAGGCCGGGGTCTTGGAACGCGCTACGCTCGTCTACGGACAGATGAACGAACCTCCGGGAGCACGTGCTCGTGTTGCGCTGACGGCTCTTGCGTGCGCGGAATACTTCCGTGATGAGGAGCATCAGGATGTGCTGCTCTTTATTGATAATATATTCCGCTTCACTCAGGCTGGCTCAGAAGTCTCCGCTCTTTTAGGGCGTATGCCATCAGCCGTGGGTTACCAACCTACATTGGGAACAGACCTGGGCGCTCTACAGGAACGTATCACCTCGACCCAGAACGGTTCAATTACATCTGTCCAGGCAGTATATGTACCTGCTGACGACCTCACGGACCCGGCCCCTGCTACGACATTCTCACATTTGGATGGAACTTTGGTGCTATCACGTCAAATAGCAGAGCTCGGTATCTATCCTGCTGTGGACCCATTGGATTCTACCTCGCGGATTCTGGCTCCTGATGTCGTAGGAGAAGAACACTATACAGTTGCTCGTCGTGTACAAATGGTACTACAGAAATACAAAGAATTGCAGGACATTATCGCCATCCTCGGCATGGACGAGCTATCGGATGAAGATAAGTTGACAGTGGCAAGAGCCAGACGCATTCAACGTTTTCTATCCCAGCCCTTCCATGTGGCCGAGACCTTTACCGGTACTCCTGGTCAGTACGTAAAACTTGAGGATACCATTAAGGGATTTAAGGGCATTCTAGAAGGTGAGTACGACCACTTGGCTGAAGGCGATTTCTACATGCTCGGCAGTATTGATCAAGCAGTTGCCAAGTATGAAAAACGCAAGCAGGAAGAAAAATAACACGTTGTCTACGTTTACTAGTCACCGGGCCGCGTTGTTTACGCGGCCCAGAGACTAACAGCTGGGAATATAGGGAGCGAAGGAGATTATATGGGCACGCTGCAGCTTGAAGTGGTCACGCCGGATAAAACCGTAGTCAGTACTGCGGTTGAGATGGCAGTCTGCCCCGGCGTGGAGGGCGAATTCGGCGTGCTGCCCCAGCACGTTTCTCTGCTCTCCGCTCTGAAGATAGGTGGTTTGCGCTACCGGATAGATGGTAAGGATGAATATGTTTTTATATCCGGCGGCTTTGCTGATGTTAATAACAATGTGCTGACTGTGCTCGCTGAATCAGCTGAACGTGCAGCAGATATTGACACTGCACGTGCTTTGGCAGCAAAAGAACGTGCAGAAAAAAGAATTGCTGAGCATGCGGATAATATTGATATGACGCGTGCGGAAGCATCTCTGCAACGTGCAGTTGTACGCTTGCAGCTAGCACAATCACGCTGAAATCAGTCAGTAACATTTTTACATATGGCCGTATGTACAAACAGTACATGCGGCCATCCTAGTTTTATCAAATCCACGTTCCATGCAGGATTATATTCCGTGTACACACAACATCTTCTTTTCGATGCAACACGTATCCCATCACCATGCTATGTACTTAATGAAGCACAACTGCGTACTAACGCGGATATTCTTAGCCATGTACAAGAACGTACAGGAGCAAAAATTCTCTTAGCTCTTAAGAGCTTTGCAGCATGGAATACCTTTCCTCTACTATCGAAAGAAAGAGGAAACGGGCCTCTCTGGGGCTGCTGTGCAAGTTCTGTAGATGAAGCAAGGTTAGCTCGCGAAGAATTTGGCGGTGAAGTGCATGCCTTTGCAGCAGCTTGGAATCAAAGGGAAATTGCTGAATTGCTTCCTCTTGTGGACCATATTGTTTTTAATTCACTGACACAATGGCGTCAGTATGCTCCAGCTATAGCCTCTTACAATCATAGTCGATGTCCACAACGCCAAATCCAATGTGGGCTACGTATCAATCCTGAACATTCTGAGGGAGCTCCAGACATATATAACCCCTGTGCCCCAGGGTCACGATTAGGCGTGCGCAAGGTGCATTTAGATGCTAGTGCAATGGAAGGCATATCAGGCCTGCATTTTCATTCACTTTGCGAACAAGGAGCAGATGCTCTGGAGCGTACATTAGCAGCTGTTAAAAACAAATTTGGGAACTTTCTCCCTCAGTGTGATTGGATAAACATGGGTGGTGGACAACTAATAACAAAATCAGGCTATGACCTTGAACTTCTTTGTCACTGTCTTATCTCATGGCGCGATACCTACAAAGCACAAATCTATCTTGAACCTGGAGAAGCCGTGGCACTTGATGCAGGATGGCTTGTCACCACTGTGCTGGATGTTGTTCAGGCAGATATGCCCATCGCCATACTAGACATAGGAGTTCCCTGTCATATGCCGGATGTCATTGAAATGCCTTACCGTCCAAGAGTTTGCTATGCTGACAATTTACTAACTGACCTTGCAGGAATGCCTGGGGAAAAATCATGGACATGTCGCCTTGCAGGAAAATCGTGTCTTGCAGGAGACGTCGTGGGTGAATATTCGTTCAATGTACCAATCAAACCCGGAATGAGATTAATTTTTGAAGATATGGCTATCTACAGCATGGTAAAAACAACAACTTTCAATGGCCTAAGGCTGCCATCTATAGGTATATGCGAAAAAAGGGACAATGCAATAACATTTCGAATGCTGCGAGAATTTTGCTACGAAGACTTCAAAAATCGACTCTCGTAGCTATACGTTCAACATTCTGATCTAGTTAACGACAACACGATCAGAAAACATGACTATCTAAGGAATACTATGTATGGATAGTTACCGTTTTGTTCAAAAATTGCTACAAGAGCAACACTATAAGGAGGCTCTATCCCTCTCTAAAACTATGCTCTTACAGCATCCATCATCTTCAATATATAAGCTGCTTGCTGCATATGCTTCAGTATTGCTAAATAAATATGAAGATGCGTTATCTTTTATTGATACTGATATATCTTTAGAGAATAAATATAAAAATGAAATTGCTAATATTCTTGTTTTAATATGCCACACGTCATTTGTTGAAGAAAATTATGACATTTGTCTTAAATCTGCAAATAAGATTATCTCATCTGGAATACAAGAACTTTCTGATGAAACATTACTGATAATGAGCAGTATTTTCGATATATATGGTTTTACAGATAAAAGTTTAAATGCTCTTAATGCAGTGCAAAAAAAAGATGCTTCATTGTTAATGTCAAAGGCGTTACTCTTGCAAAAACATGGAGATAATGAACATGCACAGCAACTTGCTAACGATGCGCTCAATCTTGACCCATCTTCAGAATATCTTGCTATCAATTACTCAACACTGCTGATGCAGAGAGGAGAGCATTCAAAAGTTCGAGATTTTCTTGAAAAATTTATTCTGACTAACACGCAGTGTGAACTTATTCAAATACGTTTAGCACTCTCTATACCACCAGTTCTTGAATCTCAGGATCACGCCTTTACAATACGAAACAATATTCATACAGCATTGAAAAAATCTTCTATAGCAAAACCTATCAGACCTGAGCACCTTATCACTACCCCACCGTTCTATTTGGCATATCATGGTCTCAATGACCGCATTTTACTTGAAAATATTTCTGATACCATTTTGAATAATACCAGCATTCTTACCCTTGTAAAAAAAGCAAAATTTATACGCGGCAATAATGCATCATTAAGGCATCCTGGTAAACGCAAGATTGGTTTTTTGTCATGGCATTTTTCACAACATACATTGATGTCATATTTCTTCAGATTACTAAAGCACACAGCTCCGCAACTTGCAGAATGTTTTTTTATAGAGCAACCCCAACCGGATAATCCTTTTCGACACGAATTAGGCAAGATAGGTAAAATCATCACATTACCAGCAGCATCACCTCTTCGCTTGCGGGAAATTGTCCAGTGCGTTGAAAATCTGGATTTGGATATATTGGTCTTCCTCGAATTGGGTATGGATCTGACTCCCTGGCTGCTGGCATTTACCCACCCAGCCAAAATACAATGCACACTCTACGGACACCCCGTAACAACAGGGATACGAAACGTGGATTTCTATATTTCGCCAGAGCCCATGGAAACAGCTGAAGCGCAACAATACTACACAGAATCTTTGGTTACTCTACCCTGTCTTATGAGTGGTTTTTTGCCTGTACAACAACCGGTTGCAAAGGCCCGACAACGGCTACCAGCCGGAGTAACCTATATATGCGCACAGAGTTTATTTAAAATTCACCCAGCTATGGACATGATATTTCGAAAAATTTTGCAGTCTGACAAGGATGCAAAACTCATCTTCTTTGTTTCTAATGATAAAAACATTCAAGCGGCGTTTACCTCACGACTAGCAAACGTGCTGGGCCCACACTACAACAGAGTGCATTTCTTACAACAATGTTCAGAATCCGACTTTCTGGCAATTATGCGTAGTGCAGATGTTGTTTTGGACACACTGTTTTTCAGTGGCGGTGCAACATCCTATAAAGCACTAGGAACTGGTATCCCTGTTGTCACACATGAGGGTACGTTTATGCGAGGCAGACAAACATCGGCATTATATCAATACATGGGCGTGGCAGGACCAATCGCCAGAGATATTGATCATTTTTATACACTGGCGCTGGAACTGGCACATTCGCCAGAAAAAAAACACGACATCTCACGTGAATTACTTGCGCATTCTCAGCAGTTATTCAACATAAATGCATCTGTGGAACAATTTTCAAATTTCCTAGCAAGACTATAAATCTTTACTCTCAAGGACGTATGCAGCAACTCCCCTGCTTTCTCTATGAAGAGGGCAAACATTTTGCCCTGCCCGAACCATTGACATCGTTAAGGCGTGTCTTTTCCCGTTTTGTTCAGATTGCTAAAGATGGCCGACCTACGCCGGACCCAGCAGTCTTTCGCATGGTAACACATGCAGAAGACGCGGCAGTTTTCTTGTTTCCCTTAGATCTCGGTGTGTATATTGATAGTGGTGCTGCAGAAAGTATAGGAGCAGTCGTGGCCGCCTTGCCTTTTTTTGCGGGACGAGAACGACGCCATATTCTTACTGATACGAGTGACAGTCTGGAGACCATCCCGCAACCTGCCTGCATTTTTTCCACAAGCATTCTCAATAACGGAAGACCAGATGTTATACCCATGGCCTACTGCGTACCTGAACATAGTCTTGCAAACCCGCCATCCTTTGACTGGCGAGCCATACGCTATGATGTCTCTTTTGTTGGCAATGCCACACATCCTGTCCGCCGGGTCATGGTAGCGTCGATCCGTAAAGAAGCCCCACACCTACGTCTTTTCGTAGACTTTGACAGCAGTACGGTAATAGATGGTAATACCTGCCTTCACCAGCCACAAAGTCAGGAGCAAGATGCATATCGCAAAGCGCTCTTTTGCAAGTCACTCCTCACATCATACTGTGTGCTCTGCCCCCCAGGCCTTGGGCCACAATCCATCCGGCTCTATGAAACCATGCACGCAGGACGGATACCCATCATCATTGAAAACGACAGTCGTCGCCCATTGGAAAACATTATAGACTATGCATCCTTTTGTTGTATCATACCCAAAAAATCAGTGCTGCATACTGGAACAGCACTGACAGCCTGGTTTGCAAATCAAACCCAGGATTCTTTACGCAAACGTTGCACGCAGGCCTGCCGCGTCTGGAATACATGGTTTGCTCAGGAAAAACAAAACGAAGCGCTGCTCAATATTGCACAGCGCGCATATTGGCAATGTGAGTAGTGATGGCGCTTATTGTCTCCCATATATAAAAAAGCCCCAGCGTAGGGGCTTTTTTTATATATGGGATATAGAACAAAAGGTGGGAGTTTAGTACATGCCACCCATGCCGCCCATGCCGTCCATGCCGCCAGGCATAGCAGGGGCGTCTTTCTTGGGTTCAGGTTTTTCTGCAATAGCGCATTCGGTGGTCAGCAGCAAAGCTGCCACTGAAGCCGCATTCTGTAATGCGGCACGGGTAACCTTTTTGGGGTCAATAACACCGGACTTGATAAGATCTTCATATTCGCCCGTTGCAGCATTAAAGCCAAAACCGTCCTTACCCTGACGCACCTTTTCAACAACGATGGAACCCTCAAAACCAGCGTTATGGGCGATCTGACGCAGGGGTTCTTCTATAGCGCGACGGATAATATTCACACCTGCCAACTCATCGTCATCTGCAGGCTTGATATCATTGAGGACTTTAGCCACACGAATAAAGGCCGTACCGCCACCAGGCACTATACCTTCTTCCACCGCTGCACGTGTAGCATTAAGGGCATCCTCTACACGATCCTTCTTTTCCTTCATCTCCACTTCTGTAGCAGCACCTACATGCACTACAGCCACGCCACCGACCAATTTAGCAAGGCGTTCCTGTAATTTTTCACGATCATAGTCAGAAGTGCTATCTTCAATCTGTGCGCGTATCTGCTTTACACGCCCCTTGATGTCATCACTCTTGCCAGCACCATCAACAATAGTAGTATTTTCTTTGTCAACAACAATGCGCTTGGCAGTGCCCAACATATCCAAGCTCATATTTTCCAATTTGGAGCCTGTTTCTTCGGAAGCGACCTGACCACCAGTAAGAATGGCAATATCTTGCAGCATAGCCTTACGGCGATCACCAAAGCCAGGTGCCTTAACGGCCACGACCTGCAATGCGCCACGGAGTTTGTTCACAACCAATGTGGCAAGGGCTTCGCCCTCTACATCTTCGGCAATAATCATAAGCGGACGATTGACCTTAGCAACCTGCTCAAGCACGGGAAGCATGTCCTTCATGCTAGAAATTTTCTTTTCCGTGCAAAGAATGTACGGGTTATCCATTTCGCAGACCATCTTTTCAGTATTGGTCACGAAATAAGGGGAAAGATAACCACGGTCAAAACGCATTCCCTCCACCACGTCCATGGTGGTCTCAAGGCCTTTAGCCTCTTCAACGGTGATCACGCCTTCCTTGCCCACCTTGGACATGGCTTCAGCTATGATGTTACCGATGGTGGCATCTGCATTGGCAGAAATAGTACCAATCTGCGCAATTTCTTTCTGGTCGCGAGTGGGTTTGGCAAGATTAGCCAGTTCCCCAATGAGTGCCTCAACGGCCTTATCAATACCACGCTTGATAGCCATAGGATTACGTCCCGCAGCTACAAGTTTGGTACCCTCACGGTAGATAGACTGTGCCAAGATCGTGGCAGTGGTGGTCCCATCACCAGCAGCGTCCGAAGTTTTAGATGCGACCTCTTTAACGAGTTGAGCACCCATATTTTCAAACTTATCGGACAACTCCACCTCTTTAGCCACTGTCACACCGTCCTTGGTGATAACAGGTGCCCCAAAAGATTTTTCAATGGCCACATTGCGGCCTTTAGGACCCAAGGTAACTTTAACGGCGTTGGCAAGTTTGTCCACGCCGCGAGAGAGTTTTTCACGAGCTTTTACATCAAAAAGAATTTCTTTAGCAGCCATGGGGAAACATCCTCCTCAAAATATATGGAAAGTCGCAGAAATTAATCAATAATAGCAAGAATATCTTCTTCACGCATAACTAAATGGTCAATACCATCCAGCTTGACTTCAGTACCAGCATACTTATTAAACAAAACCATATCACCGGCTTTCACCGCCAAAGCTGCACGCTTGCCATCTTCCCCGAGCTTGCCGGGCCCAACGGCAACGACCTCACCCTTAGAAGGCTTTTCCTTAGCCGTATCCGGAATATACAGACCACCGGCAGTCTTCTCTTCTGATTCGAGACGTTTGACCAACACACGGTCGTTTAAGGGTTTCAGCTTCATAACGTCATATCCTCCCAATAATTTTTATCTAGGCACACAGCAACGGTCATAGTACCGGCCGCGCTGGAAATTGCGCGTAACAGGCCACGACGCGGATATCGTAGCCGCTATGGCCCGCACCGGACATAAACATAAGACGTACTTTGCAATTGAAAAGGGGGAAATGAAAAAAATTTTGCTTTTTTCTTTGAAGTCCATCCCATACAAAAAAAACGGCCTCGCAACTTGTGCGCAGCCGCAAAAAGGGATGATATAGCCAAATGCTAGGAGGCTGTGTGATGCGGAATATCCCTCTCATGAGCACTGGCAAGATTACGATTCCACGCGCGGATAGCCGCCCCTTGAGATACAGACCACTGCTGCGAAGTCTGACCGCAAGAACACACAACACGCCAAACCTCTTGCCGTCGGCCTGGTGGCAACATGGATTCAAGGTGAACATTAGTGCCGCCGCAGGCAAGACAAGGACGGATAGTATGTGGATCGAGTTCTTTCATGGAGGCTACTGTAGCAGCATTGCCATTGCGGCACAAGGACTGTACATATTCTTACGTCCATAAAGGTTTTTTATCTTAGGAGAGGAGTAGTATGCCAACTCTTTCCTTTCAACACAAACCCCATCTACACCGCTGCCTGTGGATATTACTGTTGGCTGTTCTCGCAGCGTTGATTATTTGGCGTTTGCTTTTCAGCCCACACACACAACGCCGCAACATGCCTATGGAAGCACCTCCGGTGCGTGTAGCTGTTGCCTTGGCACAGGATGTTCCCCATTTACTCAGTGGCCTTGGCACGGTGCAACCATCAAGCGACGTCCTAGTTACCAGCCGCGTGGACGGACACCTACAACGCCTTCACTTCAAAGAAGGGCAACGTGTCAAAGCAGGAGATCTCCTTGCCGAAATCGATCCACGGCCTTTTGAGGCAGAACTGACGCAAGCGCAGGGCACATTGACGAGAGATCAAGCCCTACTGGATAATGCCCGTAAGGATATGGCTCGCTATGCAACTCTATCCAAAAACGATTTTATTGCCCGGCAGGAATACGACAATCAACGTGCTCTAGTACGCCAGTATGAAGGCACGGTGCAAGCCGACAAAGCTGCCGTTGAAGCCGCACGCCTGAAGCTGGAATTTAGCCGCATCACTGCCCCGTCATCGGGCCGTCTTGGCCTGCGTACGGTAGACGTAGGCAACCTGATTAAAAGTTCTGACACGTCAGGTATTGTCCGCATCACTGAAACGCGCCCCTGCGATGTGCTTTTTACCCTGCCAGATATCTATGTCCCCCTAGTCATTCAGGCTTTGCGCACTTCAAGTGGTGGCGCTGGGCCGCTGGTACAGGCATGGGACAGGAAACAACAAAAACTGCTAGATACGGGTTATCTTATGTCACTGGACAATCGCATTGACACCGCTACGGGTACAGTGCGCTTAAAGGGACGTTTTCTTAATACAGATGAAACACTATATCCCAATCAATTTGTAAATGCACGGCTGTTGGTACGAATACTGCCTGAAGCGATAACTGTTCCCACTGCGGCAGTGCAGACAGGCATTCGCGCCTCATATCTCTATGTAGTTGTGCGTACTGAGAACAATCAGGGAACCGTGGTCATGCGCGAAGTAAAAACCGGTATTGCCACAGATGAACTAACAGTC
Organism: Desulfovibrio sp.; assembly: GCA_017454325.1. Taxonomy (GTDB): domain Bacteria; phylum Desulfobacterota; class Desulfovibrionia; order Desulfovibrionales; family Desulfovibrionaceae; genus Desulfovibrio. The sequence goes on from JAFTDG010000071.1 coordinate 25,298, forward strand.
ATCGAAGAGGGCCTAAAGGCAAAAGAACTGGTTGTGGTAGACGGCATAGATCGACTGCGCGACGGCCTGACCGTGACAGTAGCCACTTCAGTAGAAACACCTAAGGCAGAATCTTTCTGAGGCAAGGCAGATGAACCTTTCCCGTATTTTTATTCTCCGACCGGTGGCTACTTCGCTACTTATGGCAGCACTGCTACTATCTGGCATGCTGGGCTATCATTACCTTCCAGTGTCAGCTCTACCGCAAATAGACTATCCCACCATTCAAGTACAGACGTACTATCCTGGTGCCGCTCCTGATGTCATCGCGGCCGTTATTACGGCCCCACTGGAGCGGCAGTTTGGTGCTATGCCTGGTTTAACGCAAATGCACTCTTTGTCCTCTGCAGGAGCATCTGTAGTAACTCTACTCTTCGATCTTTCCGTAGCGCTGGATGTGGCGGAACAGGAAGTTCAGGCAGCCATCAATACAGCAAATAATCTTCTTCCACAGGATTTGCCTGCGCCCCCAGTATACAACAAAGTCAATCCCGCAGACCCACCAGTTATGACACTAGCTGTGACCAGCAGTGCTATCCCTTTGACCCGCCTGGAAGATTTGGTGGATACGCGGATGGCCCAAAAAATATCTCAACTACCCGGTGTGGGTTTGGTAACTCTATCCGGCGGGCAACGACCTGCTGTACGTGTGCAGGTGAATCCACGTGCTCTGGCTGCCGCTGGTCTAACGCTGGCACAGGTGCGTTCAGCTATCGTTCAAGCCAATGTCAATTCTGCCAAAGGCAGTTTTGACGGGCCTGAACGTGCCTTGAGCATTGACGCCAACGATCAGCTGACCTCGGCAAAGGAGTATGCATCAACGATAATTGGATACAAAGACGGCGCCCCACTACGACTGGGGGACATCGCTGATGTTGTTGAAGGGGCTGAAAATGCCCGTTTAGGGGCTTTTGTGGCTGAAAAAAATACTGGTTTCAACCCTGCCATTGTGCTTTCTATCCAACGCCAGCCAGGTGCAAATGTCATTGACGTGGCTGACCGTGTGCGGCAACTGCTCCCGCTTCTACAAGAAACACTCCCCGGCAATGTTGAGGTTCGCGTTGTAACAGACAGAACTATTACTATCCGTGCCACCGTAAAAGATGTTCAAATGGAACTGCTTCTGTCTGTTGTACTTGTCATTGGCGTCATCTGGTTTTTTTTGCGTAACGGACGTGCCACAATCATTCCCGCACTGGCAGTGCCCCTTTCCCTTGTAGGGACCTTGGGTGTCATGTATCTGGCCGGATATTCCCTCAACAATCTTACGCTCATGGCTCTCGTCATTGCCACCGGTTTTGTAGTGGATGATGCCATTGTGGTAATTGAAAACATTGTTCGCTATCTAGGGCAGGGACAACCGCCTGTACAGGCGTCGTTAACTGGTGCAGGCCAGATTGGCTTTACCATTATTTCACTAACCATTTCACTTGTCGCAGTACTCATTCCCCTGCTTTTCATGGGGGATGTCGTAGGACGGCTGTTCCGTGAGTTTGCCGTTACTCTCGCCGTAACGATACTCGTCTCTGCTGGCATTTCTCTCACCCTTACTCCTATGTTATGCGCCATAATGTTGCGACCAGAGCAAGAGTCACATCCTGATAAAGGTTTTTTTACACACTTGCTCACTTGGTACGAACAGGCATTAGACGCAGTTCTTGCCCATCAGAGGCCCATGCTTGCTGTGGCAGCAGGCACCCTGGTGCTCACTATTGCTCTATATATCATAGTGCCCAAGGGCTTCTTTCCAGTTCAGGATACATGCGTCATACAAGGCATTGCTGAAGCTGCACAAAATTCTTCCTTTATGGCTATGGCCGACCGGCAGGAAATCTTAGCAAAGGCCATTCTGCAAGATGCTGAAGTGGATAGCGTTGTCTTTCTTGTTGGCGTAGACGGCATCAACCCCAGCATGGGGACCTCGCGTCTTACTATCGCATTAAAGCCATTATCTGAACGGGATTCCCGAGCTCCGGCCATTGCCCGTCGCATTATGGCAAAGGTTGCCAGTATCCCCGGCCTAACCCTCTACTTGCAACCCGTGCAGGATCTAACCATTGAAGACCGGATATCACGCACCCAGTACCAGTTTACGGTTGAAGCCCTGAATCGGGAACAGTTAGACGAATGGATACCCAAAATTCTTGGACAGCTAGCACAACAGCCTGAACTTGAACTTGTAACCAGCGACTATCAAAATCCTGGCAGCATGCTCTGGCTCACCATTGACAGAGATACCGCGGGCCGTCTGGGAGTGAGCATGTCAGACATTGACAACGCCCTCTACGACGCTTTGGGGCAACGACTCATCTCAACCATCTTTACACAAACAAACCAATACAAGGTGGTGCTGGAAGTAGCTCCGGCCTTCAGACAAGAACCACAGTCGCTGCAAAATCTCTATGTAAACGGGGCAGATGGAACGCCCATCCCATTAACAAGTTTGGTAACGGCAGTAGAACGCCCAATGCCACTTTCCATCGCAAGACAGGGGCAGTTCCCCGTGGCAACCATCTCCTTCAATGTTGCGGAGAATTCTTCGCTGGGAGCAGCTGTCAGAGCTCTTGCCAAGGCAGAAGCCCAACTTTCCATTCCAAATGCTCTCCGCACGGAGCTACAGGGTTCGGCAAAGGCATTCCTGGCATCCAGCGACAATCAGGTCTGGTTAATCCTGGCGGCCGTAATTACAGTGTATATTGTCTTGGGTGTGCTCTATGAAAGCTACATTCATCCTGTAACCATATTATCCACTCTTCCATCGGCTGGTGTAGGGGCACTGCTAGCGCTCATGGCTGTCCGCATGGACATGGGTGTGATGGGCATCATTGGAATTATTCTCCTCATTGGTATTGTCAAAAAAAACGCCATTATGATGATTGACTTCGCCCTTGATGCAGAACGCAACGAGGGCAAGTCCCCCCAGGCAGCCATTCGTCAGGCATGCCTGCTGCGATTGAGGCCAATTCTTATGACTACTATGGCGGCGCTTCTGGGAGCCCTGCCTCTCATGCTCGGATGGGGCATGGGCGCTGAACTTAGACGCCCATTAGGCGTAACCATGGTTGGTGGACTAATATGCAGCCAGGTACTCACCCTGTTCACCACGCCTGTTATTTATCTCTGGTTTGACCGTATAAGCCGTCGCTTGCGTGGTCTTGTTACTGCAGGCAACGCATCACATCATCTGACGGAGGGAAATACCTCAACAGGGGAGACCCCATGAGTGAACGCACTCTCCCACAGCGAGGCCATCCTGACAGATTGCAACGCCTGAAACAACTCAGGGAAAGCGGTGGCAGGCATCGCTTCGGTCCGGAATCGCTGGAAACAAATCTCTCCGCACCGTTCATCCGACGGCCAGTAGCCACATCATTACTGACCCTGGCCTTGGCCTTAGCTGGCATGGTAGCTTTCGGCCTGCTACCCGTGGCCCCCCTGCCGCAGGTGGACTATCCTGTAGTTGTGGTTAGAGCCAGCATGCCCGGCGCAGGGCCAGAGACCATGGCCTCCACTGTAGCCACACCGCTGGAACGCGCCCTCGGCCGTATCGCTGGCGTGACTGAAATGACATCTACAAGCAGTCTGGGTTCCACCAACGTCATCCTGCAATTCGAGTTGGAGCGTGATATCAATGGCGCTGCACGTGATGTGCAGTCAGCCATCAATGCCGCTCGTTCTACGCTGCCCAGCATGCCTTCCAATCCGAGTTATCGCAAAGTGAATCCGTCTGGTGCTCCTATTTTGATTCTCTCCATTACCTCCGACACGTTAACCCGAACGCAACTATACGATGCGGCTTCCACAATACTGGCTCAAAAAATTGCACAATTACCAGGCGTAGGCGAGGTAACGGTTGGGGGCGGCGCACTACCAGCTGTACGAATAGACATTATCCCCGATGCACTGCATAGGACAGGCCTTGCCATGGCAGACGTGCGTGCCGCCCTGGCAGAGGCCAACGCTTTTCTGCCTAAAGGGCAGCTGGAAAATGGCGAACGATACTGGCTGGTGGGAGCTAGTGACCAATTGCGTGAGGCATCGGCCTATAACGACCTCATTATAGGGCGACATGAGGGACAAGTGATACGCCTTGCCGATGTAGCTCGCATTGTGGATGGACCTGAAAATGTACGCACCATGGCCATAGCTGACGGCAAGCCTGCAGTTTTATTGATGGTCTTCCGTGCACCAGGGGCCAATATTATTGAAACTGTGGACAAAGTGAAGGCCATGCTGCCACAGCTGCGTGCCTGGCTGCCTGAAACCGCAGACTTGGTCCTACGCATGGATCGCTCGCTGACAATAAGAGCGTCACTTAAAGAGGTAGAAAAAAGCCTGCTTCTTTCCATGGCGCTTGTCGTATTGGTAACTTTTCTTTTTTTACGCAATGCCCGTGCTACAGCTATTCCTGCTGTTGCCGTACCTGTATCCCTGCTCGCTACCTTCGGGGTCATGTACTTATGCGGGCATAGTCTCGACAATCTTTCTCTTATGGCACTCACGGTCTCCACAGGCTTTGTGGTAGACGATGCAATCGTTGTCCTTGAAAATATCGTGCGACATATGGAAGCAGGCGAAAGCCCCCTGCGAGCCTCACTACGTGGAGCCAAAGAAGTTGGCTTTACCGTCATTTCAATTTCCATTTCCCTGGTAGCCGTTTTTTTGCCCATCCTGTTTATGAGTGGCATTATCGGTCGTCTTTTCCACGAATTCTCCGTTGTGCTCACAGCAGCAGTACTCGTTTCAATGCTTGTTTCTTTGACTACTACGCCAATGATGTGCTCACTCATGCTCAGGCCCTTAGCCTTCAAAAATATCGTCCCACCCCAACGCATAGCTAAAGGGTTCTACAGCCAATTACGCGGCATTATGTCATATATAGATGAACTCTGGGGACGTACCCTTGCTGCCATGCAGAATGCATATGCCACGAGCCTGCCCACGGTGCTGCGTCACCGCCATCTGACCATGCTGATTTTTCTTTGTATTATAGGCGCATCTGTCTGGCTGTATATTGTTGTGCCTAAGGGTTTTTTCCCCCAACAGGATACAGGCGTTATCATGGGTGGAATACGAGCCGACCAAAGTGCCTCTTTTCAGGCTACACAGGAACGCCTGCAACGGCTTATGTCTGTTATTGCCAGTGATCCGGCTGTAGCCAATGTTTCAGGACACATATCGGGCGGGCGCGGAGGCGGTGGAGTGTTCATCACCCTGAAGCCTCTTGCAGAACGTGGTATTGGTGTCATGAACGTCATCGCTCGCCTGCGTGGTCGTCTTTCCGCTGAACCTGGTGTGCAAATATTTCTGCAACCAGCACAGGACATAATGATGGGTGGACGCAGTGCACGCTCACAGTATCAGTATACCTTGCAAGCCGATAATCTTAACGAACTGCGGGCCTGGGGACGCAAGATGCAACAGGCCATGATTGAAAGTTCTACCTTCAGAGACGTAAACAGTGATATTGAAGAACGTGGTTTGGAAACCTTTATTACTGTTGATCGTGATGTCCTAGCCCGTTTGGATCTCACCATGCGCGATGTTGATACTGCTCTCGGCAGCGCCTTCGGACAAAGCCAAGTTTCCACTATCTATCAGGACAAAAATCAGTACCACGTCGTATTGGAATACGGATCAAGCTGGCTGACCGGCCCTGATGCCCTGGGAAAAGTTTATCTGCCGGGACGGGATACACTCGTCCCCCTTGCTGCCTTAGCTTCCGTTTCCCCATCTCTGGCTCCTCTTTCCGTAGCACACCAGGGACAATTTGCAGCTGTCACCATAGCATTTAACCTCGCTCCCAACGTCCCACTCTCTCAAGCACAGGATGATGTGGAACGCATCAAAGTCACGCTTGGCATGCCTGCAAGTGTGTTGGCAGGATTTCAGGGTACAGGGAAACTGTTCACTGATAGTGTTGCAAACCAGATCGTACTTGTCTTAACAGCCCTGGCTGTACTCTATATTGTTCTGGGCATGCTCTATGAAAGTCTCATTCATCCCTTAACTATACTTTCCACTCTGCCTTCCGCGGGCTGTGGTGCCTTGCTTGCGCTCATGGTCTGCGGCATGGAATTTAGTGTTATCGCTCTTATCGGCGTTCTCCTTCTTTGTGGACTTGTCAAAAAAAACGCTATTATGATGATTGACGTAGCACTAGCCATATCACGCGCACGCTCTCTTACACCGGAAGAAGCCATTTATGAAGCATGTCTCCTGCGTTTTCGGCCCATTATGATGACAACAGCCGCGGCTATTTTAGGCGCTATACCACTCGCACTGGGACAAGGAGACGGGGCAGAGCTACGCCAGCCCCTCGGCGTGACCATTGTGGGTGGTTTGCTGGTTAGCCAGTTGCTGACACTCTATACAACACCTGTAGTCTACCTTTGCCTGGACCGTTTTCGCCACGATACCCGCTAACATTCAAAAACTTTCTGAAAAGCAATGACAGCTGCATTATCCAACAGCTAAAAAACTTTGGGAACACTGCTATTGAAACACGACCTTTCTCAACCGATAAAGAGTGCTATGGTTTTTTGTGTGCAAAAACTGACTTGCCAAAATAATGGGAAGTGGTTAAATTAATCATTCTATTTTGTTCTTATAAAAGAAAAAACGTGAACTTCAGTCTGCTATGCTGTATGTTCCGTGTTACAGGGGTAACTACCATGAAAAAAGATATCCATCCTAAGGTATACAATGCAACCATTACCTGCGCATGTGGAAACGAAGAGCATGTTCTCTCCACAAAAGGTGAACAGGTTCATGTCGAAGTGTGCTCTGCCTGTCATCCTTTCTTCACTGGTAAGCAACGTTTCTTGGATACAGCCGGTCGTATTGATCGATTCCGTAAAAAATACGCTAAATTTGAACAGAAATAACATGAGCTCCCGTCATTCACGGGAAAGTATAACAGCCAGAGCCTCTCGCCAATGGCACAACGTTTTTGTGGGCAAGGTTGCGTTTTGTACGCAGCTTGCCCATTCTGTATTTGCAGGCTGTCCAACAATTGGAGGACAAGCCATCCTGGAAGGCGTTATGATGCGCAATGGTGACGTATACAGTTTAGCTGTTCGCCATAGCGATGGCAGGATCACCGCCCGACGTTACCCGTGGTTTTCGTTGACACGTCGTCCTTGGCTTAAAATGCCCTTTGTGCGAGGATTTCCCATATTATTAGAAACACTTATCAACGGTATCAAAGCTCTAAACCGTTCCGCAGAAGCTGTCGCTCATGGCGAAGCAGAGGAGCTTTCAAATTCTCAACTTGTAGGGACCTTAGTCTTGGCATTCTTGATGGCCAGTGGTCTTTTCGTTGTAGTGCCTCACCTGCTCTCACTAGTGATGTTGTATCTGCATTTAAGCGGCGACGTTGAAGGATTTTCCTTTCACTTCTGGGATGGCTTTTTCAAATGTTGCATTTTCATGGCCTATATAAAAGGGATTTCCTGCATTCCCGAAATACACCGTGTTTTCCAATATCATGGAGCTGAGCATAAAACCATACATGCCTTCGAGACTGGTGCCCAAGTAAATCTCACTTTAGCTAAAAGTCGAAGTCGCTTGCATCCTCGTTGTGGGACAACATTTCTTCTTTTTGTTATTGCTGTATCCATCATGCTGCATGCCATAATCGTACCTTTACTTTTGAACTTATATACCCCAGACACTATCATAACAAAACACATATTGACAATTAGTGTAAAACTATTGCTTATAGCGCCGATTAGTGCTCTTGCCTATGAATTGATCCGTTATGCGGCTCGCCTTCCAGAAGGAATTTGGGCTACAATCCTGCGTACGCCTGGTTTGGCCTTGCAGAATATAACCACAGCTGAACCTGACGAAAGTCAGCTTGAAGTGGCCTTGGTTGCCTTACGTGAGGCTCTTGGAGTTGAAGACGGAATTATCGTTCATACTGCACCGTATACATTGGAATAGCCACCTTCCAGCTAAGATTTGCCTTTGTAAAATCTCTGTTGATACACTTATTACAGCGTAAAACATTCTACAAAACTGCAGCTGCCCGCTGACAAACAGTTTATAGAGCATCGTGAGAAAACATTATGTTTGCCAAACTTGAAGGCCTAGAAAAAAAATATCTTGATTTGGAGCAAGCTCTGGCTGCGCCTGATGTATTTAACGATCAGGAACGTTACCGGAAACTCACTAAGGCACATGCAGATTTACACGATGTTGTTGAACTGTATCGGCGTCACCGAGATCTCACCAGGGAAGTTGATGAAAACAAACAGCTTCTTCATGACAACGATCCTGCAATACGTGAGCTGGCACAGGAAGAGATTCGTCGCATTGAGTCTGAACTGCCAGCTGTAGAGCATGATCTCAAAGTCATGTTGTTGCCAACTGATCCCTTGGACGAAAAAAATACCATTCTAGAAATCCGTGCCGGGACCGGCGGTGAAGAAGCCGCTCTTTTTGCTGCAGACCTTTTCCGTATGTATACCCGCTATGCAGAACTTAAAGGATGGAAGACAGAACTCATGAATGCATCTCCCTCTGAATCCGGGGGATACAAGGAAATTATCTGTCTCATCAGTGGTACGAAGGTATACAGTCGGCTAAAATTCGAGGCAGGAACGCATCGTGTCCAACGTGTTCCTGCCACAGAAGCACAGGGCCGTATTCATACATCCGCAGCAACTGTAGCCGTTATGCCCGAAGCCGAAGAAGTGGACGTGGACATTCGCCCTGAAGATCTACGCATAGATATCTTCCGAGCTTCTGGAGCAGGTGGACAGCATGTCAACAAAACGGAGTCAGCAGTCCGCATAACGCACTTGCCCACAAATACGGTTGTAACGTGTCAAGACGAACGTTCACAGCATAAGAACAAGGCACGTGCTATGAAAGTACTAGCTTCACGTATTTTGGCTGCGGAACGAGCTCGACAAAATTCTGAACTATCTGCAGACCGTAAAGCACAGGTTGGCTCTGGTGACCGCTCAGAGCGCATCCGCACATATAACTTCCCTCAAGGACGATGCACTGACCACCGGATTAACCTGACCCTGCATTCTCTTGACCGTATTATGGAGGGAGAACTAGATCCTCTTGTCGAAGCTCTGGGCACAGCAGCTCAAACCGAAGCATTAAAAGCAGAAGCTGAATAACTCCAGCAATGAACAACAGGAAGTCACGACTGCACTGTTTCATCCATATCAATCACACGCCCCTGCAGCCAGACGTATGCATCAACTTCCTCGCCTTTTTGGGGGATATAATCGCCCAGAACCATTTTTGACACGTAGACTGGCAGACGCATGGCAGATCTTTTTTCAAAAGGAAAACTGAGATATAACAAGGTAACCGGCATCTTTTCTAGCTGATGCTCCTCAACTTCTTCTACAACAGCACGCATCTGATATTCACAAAAATGTCTTCCAGGCATAATTAGATGCTTGTTGTGTATATCCACCTTTAGTGGAGGCACATCAAGACGGCTCTTATCGGAGTTTTCCGCTAGCCATTCTGCAGCATATGCTTCATAAGTCGCACCTTGAGTAATAGTGATTTCGTCGATCAAGGCCTTTCGCAAAGCTAATGCCAGACCAGCTAAAAGAAATGTATGTGTGATCCCCGGGGTAAGATCTTCTTTATCTCTGCCATAAAGGGGATCATAGAACCACATGGGATTCTTACCCTCAATCATGCTTACAGCCACATCTGCATCAACGCCGTTGGCCCATGGATACACAGCCTCAACTGTGAGATCATTTGGTAAACCTTCCAGCAAGGGTGCAGCTGTGACCGGCGAGAGTTTTCCTTTTTCCTCTCCAGCCAAAAGTACAGAAGCACGCACGGGCTGGTCCTGCGGCCAGGCCAAGAGTACATACTCCTTTCCTGCACGCTTCCATTGCCAGCAAGGGCGAGTACCTCCTTCGTGCATAACAGTAGACACCACTTGCCCCATAAGAGCCATTGTAGGAGCATGACCAGTCAACACAGACCATACATCGCCCAAGGCTTCTGCATGGGTACGATTTTGTTCAATAAATGTGGCTTCCGTCTCTTTGGCTGAAGGATTCTGATCAGGCAAGGGATTGCCATTCTGATCTACCCGTACCCATACCTCTTTTTCATCTTTAGGGCTCACTTCTGTCACACTCGTATTTATCTTTGTGGCCATACATCGTGCCCTTTCAGCAAGGCCGCTCCTCTGCAATGAAGAACGGCCCATAGATCAAAATGTTACTAAAATGATACGCCACCAGTTTCACGCCTAATGGTGATGATCGCTTTTTTCTCGACGATCTCCATGCCCAGTACGTTCTCCGCGACTGCGTCGGTCATTTTTGTCTGACCGCTGCGGACGAGCCGTTTCTTCGGGATTCCAAGGATGTCCCTGTTCTTCCAGAAGAACAGCCTTTCGGCTGGCGCGAATGCGGTCTCCATTGATTTCTATAACCTTTACCAGCATATCTTCGCCGAGGCGTGCCACATCACCAGGTTGCTCAATACGCTTCACATCAAGCTGCGACACATGGACAAGCGCTTCGACATTGGGCAGCACTTCCACAACAGCTCCAATATCCATAACCTTACGAACCTTGGCCAAATAATTTTTTCCAATTTCAGGGCGTTGATCGTAATAAGAAACCATCTCACGCGCCTTTTCCAGAGCTTCGGCTGTGGGGGCAAAAATAGAAACACGCCCAGAATCTTCAATATCCACAGAGGCTCCCGTGACCGTGGTAATGGCTTTGATATTTTTTCCACCAGGCCCAATAATCAGGCGTATAATGTCGGGATTCACAAAGAGCTCCACGTGCTGTGGTGCATATCTCGAAAGCTGCTTTCGAGGTTCGGCAATAGCTCTAGCCATCTCCCCTAGTATATGCAGACGTCCTTCATGTGCCTGCTGCATGGCAACGCGCATAATCTCCGTGGTCAATCCAGTGATCTTGATGTCCATTTGCACGCCGGTCACTCCATCAGCAGTTCCGGCAATCTTGAAGTCCATGTCTCCCAGGGCATCTTCATCTCCAAGAATATCTGTAAGGACAATAAACTTCTCACCTTCCTTGATCAGTCCCATTGCGACACCAGCTACAGGCGCACTGATAGGAACCCCAGCGTCCATGAGCGAAAGAGAGCCTCCACATACCGCAGCCATAGATGATGAGCCGTTGGATTCCACTGTTTCGGACACCACACGTACTGTAAAGGGGAAATCCTCCTCACTGGGCAGTACTGGACGAAGAGATTTTTCAGCAAGCGCACCATGACCAATTTCACGGCGGGAAATCCGCACTGGCTTCACTTCTCCTACGCTAAATGGAGGGAAATTATAGTGCAACATGAACTTACGCACTACGTCTCCATTGAGCCCATCCGTACGTTGTTCATCAGTAGAAGCCCCTAATGTGGTCACTGCCAACGATTTTGTCTCACCCCTACGGAAAATGGCAGAACCATGAGCTCGGGGCAATACTCCTGTCTGAATTTGTATAGGCCGGACGCTCTTTGTGTCACGTCCGTCAATACGTGTACCTTCATTAACAATACGTGCACGCACAAGGGCCTTTTCCTGATCAGCCAAAATGTCACTAACAGCTTTGAGGGCCTCTTCATTTTCAGCCCAGGCAGGGTCATTTTTCAAGGCCTCCATTACCCTGTCCTTGACAACTTTACGTGCATCCTTACGGGCCAGCTTTTCTGGCACGCGTAAGGCAGCGTCCAATCCGGCATCCGTGGCCAGTTCTTGTACCCGAGCGACAAGAACCGGGTCTTCTTCGTGTGGTGTAAAGACCATCTTGGGCTTTCCTGCCAAATTGCGCAGTTTGTTCTGCGCTTCCACAAGAGGCTGAATTTGTTGACGCCCCCATTCCAAAGCATCTATAATAACATCTTCGGGAACAAAACGTGCTTCCCCTTCAACCATTGTCAACGCATCTGCTGAGGCCGCAAAAACAATATTTAAATCACTTTGTGCCATCTGCGCAAAGGTTGGATTGAGCACGAACTGACCGTCCAGGCGACCTATGCGCCCTCCCGCTACAGGCCCAGCGAAAGGCAGAGGAGAGAGCATTACAGCAGCCGATGCACCAGTAAGAGCCAACACATCAGATTCGTTTTCTTGATCAGCAGAAATAACATTGGCGAGCACCTGAACATCTTCATTCAGTCCCTTTTTAGGAAAGAGCGGTCGGATAGGACGATCAATAAGGCGTGAAACTAGGGTTTCCCGTTCTGAGGGACGACCTATCTCACGACGAAAAAAATTGCCAGGTATGCGGCCTGCTGCATACATTTTTTCTGTGTATTCCACCGTCAGAGGGAAAAACCCTTTATCAAACTCCAATGGCTGAGCACATACTGTCACCAGCACTACAGTGCCACCACACTGTATCCATACAGCCCCCTGGGCCTGGTTGGCCAGACGACCAGTTTCGAGAATAATCTCCTTACCACCTACAGATGCAGTTACACGTGTGGGAGTAAAAATGTCCTGATTCATATAGTTCCTTTGTATTCAGCGAAGGGGATTCCGGCAAAAGCGGGCAAAGGCTGTCATTCTTTGCCTGGTTTTCCCGGACCCCCCTTCTTCGCGTTATCGTTGTGCCCGTACGGGCGTTGTCTTGAAATGAGATAACGGGGGAGCTATTGCCCCCCCGTTATACACCCCCTACTTACGCAGGCCCAGTTTCTCAATAAGAGCGCGGTAACGCTGTATATCCTTCTTTTTTAGATAATTCAAAATATTACGGCGACGTCCTACAAGCTTCAGTAGGCCAGTACGGGAATGAAAGTCCTTTTTGTGTTCTTTAAAATGCCCGGTCAGCCCTTCAATACGCGCCGTTAACAACGCTACCTGCACTTCAGGTGAACCAGTGTCACCTGGATGTTTTGCATGAACTTCAATAACCGCTTTTTTGTCATTAGCATCCATTACCACAGCAGTAACTCCTTGATATTGGGGTTAATTCCATAGTCCCCGTAATACGGCCCAGCAATGCCCCCGAGGGGTTGCTTGTCGCTGTGCTAAAGCCAAGGCTGTGCCCTGATCAAGCAACAGTGCGCAATCCATATCCTCCTGATCATCTGCTATTAATGCTTCCTTTTGGCAGGGCACGGCTACACCATTGCGGACGCGCGCCACATCCTCCGTGGATAATTCCACCTTATGCCAGCGAGGCAATGCCTCCGCAATGGGACGAACATAAGAGGGAAGTATATCGGGATCTGAAACAATCTCCGCCAAATCGCAAGACATTTCGAGACCGAAGGGGTGACTGAACTCTCGGGTCAGCTCTGTGAGCACGGCTCCACACCCTAGGCGCTTCCCCAAGCTGTGGGCCAGGGAACGTATATAGGTGCCAGAACTACATGTAACCCGAAAGCGAACAAACGGCAGGCTTACATCAAGCACTTCCGCTTGTAAAATTTGCATACGTTTAACCTTTACAGGCGCGGCAATACCCTTACGTGCCAGCTTATACAAAGGTTGTCCCTTAAACTTGGCTGCAGAATAAAAGGGTACTGGCTGCTCAGTCAAATCACACCAGGCAGCAATTTCCTGTCGCAGATCTTGCTCTCGTACATGTTCCCATGCAGACTCTGTTGTTACAACTCCTTCACTGTCCCAGGTATCGGTAGTCTGTCCCAAGCGCAATGTTCCACTGTATATCTTGTCGCCATCTGCCATCAGATACCCGGAAAGCTTCGTAGCCTGCCCAAGCAGGACCAGCAACACACCTGAAGCCAAAGGATCCAACGTGCCTGCATGTCCAATTTTTTTTTGTCCCAAGCGCTTTATAGCGGAGACACAACGTGCAGACGTCGGTCCCGATGGCTTATTCAGTACAAGAACGCCATCAAGCTGAGACAATGATGGCCGCTTCCCTGCACCAGACACATCTTTGGGTCGCATCTGTATACCAGAACTGTACGCAATACTTGAAAGCATAGAGGAATAAGTATAACCACACCGAGCTAAGGCTGCAAGTTAAAACAATATCCTCGTTCTAGGGTAACTACAGCCCCTCATTGGCAAGCTCTTGCCCAATGGCTGAAAGCAAATTTGCTTCGGCATCCTCCATAGTCATGCGGACTGTTCCACCGGAAGCGTTACGGTGACCACCACCACCAAGAAGTGCCGCTGCTGCGCATACATCTACAGTGCCGCTTGAACGCAGACTGAATTTACAACAGCCCGGCGCATCTTCTCGTAATACAGCTGCCACCTTAACTCCATGCAATTGTCTTAGTTGTTCCACAAAACCTTCCAGATCTTCTTTATGTGCTCCGGTAGAACGTAAATCGGCTAAAAATATGGGGCAGAAAGCTACTGTGTTACTACGCCTCATTTCGGCACGACACATCAACTCACCCCATAGTCGCATGCGGGATAGACTCCAAGAATTGTCCAGCTGTGCTCTTAATGCAGCAAGATCACATCCGTTAGCTACCAAATGCGCAGCAAGATGCAAGACCTCTGGACTGGTATTGCTATATCGGAAGCCCCCCGTATCAGTGACAAGCCCAAGAGCTACTGCAGTTGCCAAATCTTCCTTGAGGGCTAAGCCCAACGCAAGAGCTATGTATGCCACAAGCTGTGTCGTAGCAGCACCTTTTGGTTCCACCCAGTTCGCCATTGATCCCATACCTTCACTGCCAAGATGGTGATCAATATTTACGCTTTCCAATGCCGACATGAGATTATCCAACTCCGGCCCCAGGCGGTGTGATTCACTGCAATCCAGAAATAAGGCGCACCTGGGTTCAAACGGAAGATGTGCCAGCTTCGTAACTACTGGGCCTGGCAAAGGTATAAATGATAAATTTAATGGCACCCTGGGAGTAACATAGATGAATGCTTCCTTTCCAAGCGCACGCAACATATAGCCTGCAGCTGCCACAGCCCCAAAGGCGTCACCATCTGGATTTGCATGCGCAGCAATGAGCACTCTGTCCATTTTACGCACGGTCTCTGCTATATGTTCCGCCACTTCTCGATAGCGTTCTGGTATAAGCTCACTCTGCTGCATATATCTCCACCTGGCTGCCAACCATTTCTTCTGGGCACACGGCTTCCATCATCAAGGCACACTTGTCCATACGACTACGTAAGTGGTTCTCATTATTGGAGATAGAAACCACAGCAAGTCGCAAGAGGGTCAGACTGTCTTCAGTCCCAGCTTCAGCAATAGCAACATTGAACTTGTTTCTGACCTTCTGCTTCAGACTGTTTGCCACGCGACGTTTCGCCTTAAGGTTGTCATTGCCATCCAGACTGAACTCTACAGTCAGTACTGCTAGGCACATACCCATGCAGGACCTCGCTAATATCAAATGCCCTACTACAGAATGCTCCCTACCACATTGTGTGGCATATTATAGTGTCGCCGCTTCTTCAACAGTTTCAAAGGCTTCTATAATATCCCCTATCTTGATATCGTTAAAATTCTCCAGCCCCACACCACACTCATTACCCTTAACGACTTCCTTGGCATCATCCTTGAATCTTTTAAGGGATGCTATCTTGCCTGTGTAGACCACCACTCCCTCTCGTAGCAAACGCACCCCTGCATTGCGTACGATCTTTCCATCTGCCACATAGGAACCGGCAATAAGGCCAACCTTAGGCACATTAAACGTTTCGCGCACTTCAACCTGTCCGAGATAGACTTCTCGTTGAACGGGGGCCAGCATACCAGCCATGGCATTTTTGATATCGTCAACCAACTTGTAGATGATGTCATAAAAACGGATATCTACATTTTCGCGCTCTGCCACATCCTTGATCTTTGCTGTTGGTCTGACATTGAAACCTATAATAATGGCTTGTGATGCCGAGGCAAGCAAGATATCAGATTCTGTGATGGCACCAGTGCCTCCATGCACTACGCCGATACGCACCTTTTCTGTACTTTGTTTATTCAAGGCTTCAATTATGGCTTCTAAACTGCCCTGCACGTCAGCCTTAACCAAAAGATTAAGGGTCAGAGTCTCCTGCTCCACTAAACGCTGAGACCATGTTTCCAATGTAACTCTTGATTCTGTGGCCAATTCACGTTCACGTTGCTTTGCAGCACGGGCATCTGCTATACGGCGAGCAACTTTCTCATCCTCTACCACAAAAAATTCCTCACCTGCCTCAGGCACTCCCTCAAAGCCTTGAACTTCCACAGGCAAAGAAGGGCCTGCCTCCTTGACCTTCTTGCCTTGGTCATTCATCAAAGCGCGAGCACGGCCAGAAAAAGTTCCGCAGACAAAATTATCTCCCTGATGCAACGTACCTTCCTGAATAAGTACCGTCGCAACCGGTCCACGGCCTTTGTCCAGCTTTGCCTCAATAATATGGCCTCGTGCAGGCTTGTCTGGATTCGCCTTGAGTTCCATAATTTCAGACTGCAGGGCCACCATCTCCAGCAATTCATCCAATCCCATGCGGGTTTTGGCAGAAACTCGAGCAACAATAGTATCACCACCCCAGTCTTCTGCTTGTAGGCCTAGCTCTGCCAATTCACGCAGCACACGGTCTGGGTCAGCGCCTGGTTTGTCCATTTTATTCACGGCCACCATAATGGGTACCCCAGCGGCCCTGGAGTGATTGATAGCCTCCCGTGTTTGCTCCATCACTCCGTCGTCGGCAGCCACCACAAGAATTACCAGGTCCGTCACTTGCGCACCACGAGCCCGCATTGCGGTAAAAGCTTCGTGACCGGGTGTATCAAGAAAGACAATTTCTCCGCGCTTTGTTTTCACATGATAGGCACCAATATGCTGCGTAATACCGCCCGCCTCGCCGCTCGTGACATTAGATTTACGAATGGCATCGAGAAGAGAAGTCTTTCCATGATCCACATGCCCCATAATAGTGACAACAGGGGGGCGAGGCTTAAGACTTTCTGGAGCATCTGTTTCCTTAGGCAGCAGATAGTCATCCTCTGAAAAACCGACTTTCTCAACTTCATAGTCGAATTCCGCAGCAACCAGAGTAGCGGTATCAATATCCAAAGCCTGATTGATAGTTGCCATCACACCGAGGTTAAAAAGTACCTTAATAATCTCGTTGGCTTTGAGACCCATCTGATGAGCCATATCTGCTACGCGAATCGCTTCTGTAATACGAATTTTACGCTTTGCCGCTTTGAGTGGTTGCGTAACCTGAGGAGCTGGGATGGGTTTATTGGGCTTACGCCGTCCTCGGTTACTACGATTTAAACGCGCATTGTCGTCGTCATCCATTCCATGGCGACCAAAGTCACCCTGCTGAAAATCCACTGTACGACGACCCTTATTGCGTTTTTTCTTACTTTGCCCATCACGGCTGTCACCTAGAGCGGGTGCAGGCTGTTGTACATAACCGCCTGCCCCCCCCATACGACTACTGGAAAGAGAACGCCCCCCAGATCGCCCTCCTCCGCCACCTGATCTTGAAGGACGTCCAGAGTTTTCACGAGGGGTAGCATCTCTGCTCTCGCCATAACGAGGTGTACGGGCGTTGCGCGAGGGCCCCTGAACTGGTCTTGAAATAACTCGAACTTGTGGGGTTATTGTTTCGATCTGCGGTGTTGTTTCGCTAAGATCAGCTATTTCTAATACTTCAGGCGCTTGTACGGGCAGAATTGGTGCAGAAGAAGTTCCTTCAGGCTCTGCTGAAGCATCAGGAGCGATCAATCGAGCAGACTTGGACGGTTTCTCCTGAGCTACCGGAGCTTCCTCAGCCGTTATATTTTCTTCAGCGGATTCTGTAATGTCGGTAGTAGCTTCTACCGTATGATGTTCCGCATCAGCATGGACATCCTGCTGCTCAATGGTAGTAGGAGGTTGTTCCTCTTCGGGACGTCGAATGACCCGTGCTGTAGGTTCTTCAAACGACTTTTCGTCACTAATCCCAGGTTCCTCCATTTTACGCACTGTAGCTTCCAACGGCTCTGAATCACCCAATGAAGGAGCAGCAACGACATCTTCCTTTGGGTGTGATTCCTTACGACGACGGCGAACAATGACGCTAGGATGAGAAGCTCGGTCTTCTTCAGCCTGCTTTAACATCATAAAATGCTCGCGCAAACGGGAGGCTTCCTCCAAGGTTACTGACCCCTGAGTCGTTTTAACTGGCAAACCGAAGCTCTGCGCGACCCTTAGAACTTCCTTGGGGTCCTGAGAGAGATCACTCCCCAGTTCTTTAATCTTAATTCTGTCTTCACTCATGGTTTACCCCCCTTGCTCCGCGCTCCGGGCCTATACTTGACAAATCGGGCCGCACAGACAGGATCGGGACACACATACCAGCCCCTGCCCGGTCTGGTTTTTCCAACATCAATAATCAAAAAGCCTTCTGCATTCAGCACGTAACGATGCAGACTATCCTTGGGAAAGCGACGGCGACACACAACACACATGCGTATTGGCCCTCGGCTTGCCAAGGTGGTGTCTACTTCAGACTTTTGCATCCTCGTTTTTGCTCCCACCGTTTTCCTCTCTGTTACTGCTATCTTCAGTAGCATGCTTGAATACACCCACTGCAGAAGATTCTGGTTCATCTTCCACAACGGGGGCGAGGAAATTGATAGCCGAGCGCAAATCTGCGATACGTGCAGCACTAATTGTCAATTTGTCAGCCAGCTCCTCATCTGAAGCTGTCCGCAACTTATCAAGCGAAGAATATCCGGCTGCCAACATAGCTTCTATGGGAATTTCAGCCACACTTGCAACCTGTTCGAGTCCATGCCCGATGGCATTGATCTCGTTGTAGCGGGTCTCAGTAAAGATATCGACCTTCCATCCCAACAATCGCGCAGCCAGTTTGACGTTTTGTCCTTTACGACCGATAGCGTTAGTGAGCTGATCGTCTGGCACAATGACTTCGAGCAGATTTTCTTCCTCATCCACTACTATACGAGACACCAATGCCGGTGCAAGAGCATTACGCGCATACGTGGCGATATCGGGACTCCAAACCACAATATCAATGCGTTCCCCGTGGAGCTCCTGTACAATATTCTGAATACGTGAACCGCGCACCCCCACGCAGGCTCCCACGGGGTCCACATCGCGTTCGCGTGACAGTACAGCCACCTTGGCTCTTGAGCCTGGGTCACGTGCCACACCCATAAATTGCACAACGCCATCGTCCACTTCAGGAACTTCCCGACGAAAAAGCGCTGCCATGTAATCACGATGTGCACGAGAAATAACTACCTGCGGACCGCGACCTTCAGAACGCACTTCAATAATCAAAGCCTGTACGCGGTCACCCCGTTTATAATGTTCACGCGGAATTTGCTCCTCACGCGGTAAAATAGCTTCTGTACGGCCGAGATTTACCACCCAGCCCCCCTTGTCACGCCGCTGCACAATGCCAGAAACGATTTCTCCTACACGGTCTTTATACTCATTATAAATAATTTCCTGTTCGGCATCACGCATACGCTGGATGATCACCTGCTTAGCTGATTGCGCCGCAATACGCCCAAGGTCTTCGACACGGACACGAAAACCCATTTCATCATCCAACTGTACCGAAGGATCATGTTTACGCGCCTCGGAAAGCTCTATCTGCATATCTGGATTAGCGACATCGCCATCTTCCATGACAATTTTAAATTGGTAGATTTCAATGTCACCGGTTTCGTCGTTGTAAGACACCTCTATATCCATGTCCTCGCTGAAACGACGCATCACCGAGGTGCGAACAGCCTCTTCCAGCGTGGCAACAAGCATGTCGCGGTCAAGACCTTTATCTTTGCTTATCTGATCAATGGCCTTTTTAAGTTCGAGATTCATGACTGCCTCCGACCACCGCGTACGGCGGCGTAGAAAATCGCAATTGCGGCTTTACTTATTTGTCAAGCCATCAACTCAATGTCGATGCTAACTGCGTTGTTTTTTTCTGCTATTGCCTTTCATCTTGGAAGATGAAATTCGTTTTCCTGGCTTTTGCGGCTGTTTGAAAATATACATACGCATAGCCTTGCGCACAGTATTCCAAGGGATCCGCACCAAAGAAGCGTCTTCCAATGATACGTTACCTTCAGATGATACAGAAGCCGGGGCCAAAATAAATGCATCTTCTTCCACTGCCTGTAGCGTGCCGCGCAAAATACGACGCGGCATTTCCGTTCCCTCTCTGGCTGTGCTTATAGGGGCAAGCAGGCGAACCTCCATCATGTCACCAAGATATGGATGCATTTGGGCAAGTGAAAAAAACTGCCGCGTTAAACCAGGGGTAGAAACCTCCAAAACATATGGCTCGAGAAAACAATTTTCCACCTCAAGAGCCAATCCTAGGTGACGAGAAATCTCCTCACACTGATCCAGTGTTGCAGAATAACATGCTGAAGATGTTTTTTCTGCCACAAAAATGCCGTCATTATCACTATCCGCCGGAAGAATACATGTTCCCCCTGTACCGTCACAGCTGGAAGCAGCACACCCTGGCACATCAACAAATATACGCAATACCGTGCGACCAGCACGAACAATTTCTATTCCCCACACAATAAGCCCCAGGGAAACGGCAACAGGTTCTACCAACCGTTGAATGATTTCTTTAAGGGCATCATCATCCATAATGCTGAAACATCCTTAAAAAAACGGAATGTGACCCCAAGCCTGCTAACTATGCAGGCGAGCCTGATGGGCATCCTTATTGTCACAGGGACAAAAAAAAGGGGGCCCGTTCAGGCCACCCCGCAGGAAACTGGTTCCGCATCAGGATGTAGTGGCTGACAATAATGTCAGCCACTTTGGATGGATATCCATATATTGTTATGACACTTATGTCAAGAGGGCATCTGCAATACCATATATTTCTTTCAATCTCCCATAAAAGGTGTACGTAAACCAGTACCATCTACACCAAAACAGCCATCTAATTGTTTATTATCACCAGGATATCTAAAGTACCCATCCATACACATAACTGGAGTACCCATGCGTAGTAGCGTACTGACTGTAGTAAAGCGATAGCCCTGGGCCTGCAATAACGTCACCACTTCACGTAACAGCTGTGCCGTGCCGCGGGGAACGCGATTCGCGTGAAAAAGCAGAATAGAACCCTGCCTAACTTGATCGACTACCCAACGAGCTGATTTTTTGGCCTGCATAGGCCTGCTGTTGTCACCAACTTCGGCCACTACATCCCAGAGTATTACTCGCATTCCCAAAGAGGACAATGTTTTTAACGCAGCGGGTGTACATCTTCCATAAGGCAAACGAAAAAGGGTCGGCACCGGTGCGATGTTGGGCACGGGCATTCCCCTCATTTCTGCCTGACGTAATACTTCTTCACGTAACAACTCATACTGGGCCTGCGTCCACAACACCTGGGCTCGCAAACCACTGCTCGAAAGTAACGCACAGTTACCGTGGGTCCATGCATGGTTACCGATTTCAAACAATGGTTCGTTCATAATCTGCAAAACACGACGAGCGTGGGTACGCATCCATTTCCCACCCATGAACAGCGTGGCCGGAATCTTTTCCTCACGCAAGAAGTTGAGAACGTCCATATCACAACCGGTCGTCACTGTAGCAAGCTCACACATGTCAAAAGTCAGGGCGACTATTTTTTCCTCATTACCAATAGATACTCGCCTGATGGTTCCAACCATGTGCTCTTCCAGTGGAGGTAACAGCATGCTGGGCTCCCGACGGTCTGGAGGACGGGCATCATTGGGAAGCATTTTTCTTTCATCCCAAGGATCTGCTTTCCAAGATGATTCAAATGCAAATGCTGTATCATGTACAACAGAAAAAAACAGAGAATACAACAAAAGCAACCAGAACCTGAAAAAAGTATTCTGTCTCGTTATACCACTCTCTAACATAACCTGTAGCCCTCATTGGCAGCATACGCCAAAGACATAAGCAAATGGCAAAGTTTTGCGGCCGTAAAATCTGCATGATGCAGTCCTGCAATAGGGGCCAATTCTACCACGTCCAACCCTACAACATGACGCCCTTGCATACAGCGTTCTAAAATAAATTGCGTTTCACGCCAATTTAAGCCTCCAGGCGAGGGCGTGCCTGTGGCTGGCATAAGAGAGGAATCAAGTCCGTCAACATCAAAAGAAATATAGATATCACGCGGAAAATTTTCTGGCAGAGGATGTTCCGGCAATCCCACACGTGCCAAAAAATACGCATCATAATGCGTAACGCCAAAATGCTCGCGCGTCTTCACCTCTTCACGGCTCAAATCCCGAACGGCGAATTGCGTCAGGGGAAGGCTTAACTCAGCTACAGCCCGATACATGACACAGGCATGAGAATACGCATTACCCTCGTATTGCGTTCGCAGATCTGCGTGTGCATCAAACTGCACTACGCCAAAGGATACACCAGTCTGGCGTGAACGGGCTGCAAGAGCACGTAATGCCCCAAGGGTAACTGTATGCTCACCCCCAAGCATTACCGGGACAGCCCCACATTTCAGTGCATGCGCTGTTACTAACGTAATACGCTCCAACACTCCTTCAATGGAGCCGGAACAATCAATCGGGTGTGCAGTGTAAAAACCTGCCTCGCCTGGTGCGAAACCACTTTCCCAGGCTTCAAGTTGCTGTGAAGCATCCAGTAGGGCTTGAGGGCCTCTGGCCGTTCCACACCCATAAGAGACACTCTGCTCCAACGGCGCAGGAATAATATGGAATGCCGCCTCTTCTGGTGGCACAGGAGCATACTCTGATGCGAGGAAACTATTCTTCATGCGATACTCCCATGTTTTTATAAAAAAAATGGCCCGCTTGGGGGGCAGGCCATTTAAATGGAGGAGGCTGTCAGCAAAAGAAAGGAAGGTATTTTTAGAAATGCAAGCAACATGCCAAAAGAATATGTCTTAAAAAAATGATATAATATGCTAATTTTACAGAAAAAAATTTTTACCACCCCAAAAAATCTGTTAAAAAAGTTTAACCGCTCTTTCTGACATTAAGACTTCAGACTGTACGCTGTTCAAAAAATTTACTTCCTTTCTTGGCGTTAGTGTACGGCATTCTTGCTGGTACTTGCAGCTCCCGCCCCTTGCAGGGAAATAGAAAGTTTTTCAGCCAATTCGTGCGCAGCGGGTGTCTTGCGCCATTTGGAGAAAAGTTCTTGCCATGCACCAAATTCCAGAAAGTTTTGATCAAGTTGGGTCTCATGAACTTGCACCCATGTATTAAAGAGCTGCAGCTGTATTTGAAAAAGGATACTTTCAAAAACGATGGCAGCCATGTTGCGCGGAATAGATTTTCCATCCACATGCATCAGCACAAAGTTACAAACTGTACGTCGTGATGTTTCAAAATCTATTGCCTTGCCGTTAATCGCTTCCGCCATAGGAAGCAAGTGCGGGTACAGAACACCGATGCGCTCCATGCCCTTGGTCGGCACAGCAATATAAAGTGACGGTTGCCCATCTTCTCCGATGGGAGCGTCATATTTTTCCGAAATAAAATAGAACCGCAACCAATTTTCGAACATCACAGCTTCTAACACTGTAGACACGGCATGTTGAAAGTCTTCCTGTGCTTTAGGCATGGCTCCTCCACTTTCATTCAAACAATCGGTTTGAGATTAGAGGACATGACATAAATAATCAATCTGTTCCCCGCAAAAACCTGTTGTCTGTTCACAGACAGACTTTTTTCCAGCTAGACACTGGACATGAAACAATTTAGCCTGTGCGTTCATTTAGGTTAGGCAGGGTGGAAACACAGACAACAGCCTGTGCATAGATAACTGTCGTCGACAACTATTGAGCATACAAAGGTATATGATGAATGACTCTGCACGGAAGCCCGTTGGACTTTTTGATTCCGGCATGGGAGGCTTAACGGTTTTTAAGGCATTATCCCAATGCCTTCCTGAAGAAGACCTGCTTTATCTGGGAGATACTGCGCGACTGCCGTATGGCACTAAAGGACGCGATACCATTATTCGCTATACCCTTAAAGCAGCACAACATCTTGTAGATTTAGGTGTAAAAATGCTTGTTGTAGCATGCAATACAGCCACCTCTGCGGCTCTGCCCACACTACGTGAACATTTTGCCCCTCTGCCTGTCATGGGAGTGGTGGAACCTGGGGCGCGTGCAGCAACAACAACCAGCCGCAATGGTCATATTGTTGTCATCGCGACAGAAGCTACTATCACTGGCGGTGCCTACCAAAAGGCTATAACACGTATACGTCCAGATGCTATTGTCACAGGACGCGCATGTACCCTGTTTGTTCCTCTCGCTGAAGAAGGATGGATGGATGGACCTCTTGTGGAAGGAATAGCACGCCGTTATCTTGAAGACATATTTAATACTCCCGGACAGACTATGCGGCATGCACCTGCCCCAGATACACTACTTCTAGGCTGCACGCATTTCCCTCTTTTGCAAGGAGCACTGCAAAATGTTGTAGGCACCAAGGTCCATATAGTTGATTCCGCTGCCACAACAGCAAAAGATGTCGCTCAGGAACTACAAAGGATTCATTTATTGCGCCATGATGGCACGCCAGGCAAATACACATTTCTTACTACTGACAATACTGCTCGTTTTGCCAAGACCGGCTCTATTTTTTTAGGACGGCATCTTAACGAAAGCGAAGTATCCTTGGTAGACCTTTAGCACATAATACTTTTGAATCGCAATCAGCCTGCATAACGCTCCAGCTTTGAGAATGAAACCCACAGGTCAGCATTGCGCTTTTTCGTTGACAGCAGCCCTTCCCTCACGTAAGGGAAGGGCAGTTATATTAGTTAATTCGGTGCGGCAATTAGTTTCCGTACTATAACCGAATCATTTATGTAATGGTTTTTAGCATAGTGTGCTGATTCGGGTCACGTCCCTTGATCACAGACCTCTTGCCTGACCCTTTTGCAAGAGAAAACCAAAGCCTTCATGGAGAACATCATGACCAAAGCTGAACTCGTTGAAAAGATCCATGCCAAAGCGGGCCTGCCAACCAAGGCTAAAGCAGAAGAAGCCTTGGATGCTGTCGTTGCCTCGCTGCGCGAAGCCCTAGCAGCCGGTGAATCCGTGACATTCACGGGCTTCGGCAGCTTTAAAGTAGTTGAGCGTTCCGAACGTAAAGGGCGCAATCCCCGTACTGGCAAGGAAATCATTATTCCTGCAAGCAAGGTTGCTAAATTTACCCCTGGCAAGGGTTTGAAGGACGCCATCAAATAATTTA
>JAFTDG010000072.1 GCA_017454325.1 Desulfovibrio sp.
AGTACTCATGACTGCACGGGATTTCAAGTCAGGATATTCTGGCAAGATATGTTAAGGACAATCTGTCGACAAAATTTTGCCTTGGATAAGTCGATCTTGTTACACTGCTTGCTGCCGCTTTCCCTGCAATTTTTTAGGCCGTTTTTAACGTCACACTGTTGCAGATGCTTTGCTTTCCTGCAGCACTCATCTGCTTCATTTTTGCCGGGATGTGTCGCTGCCTGCTCTGGCTGCTGGAGCTGATATTTCCAAAGCAGCCCGCCTAATCGAACTGTGGTGGCAGTTCTCTTTTTATTTCCGCGGCTGTATCCTGCCACTGTTGGGCCTCGTCCATTGTCATGGTCAGAGCATCCTGCAGTGTGAGCCTTGCCGTGCGTACGATGTGCATAGCTAGGCGATGTAACTTGTTGACTCTTGGTTTAGCTTTAGCTAAGTTTGCAATGGGAGAGAAATATTATGGCTCAAACAGTTATCCCAATCCATCAGGCCAAAACTACCCTTTCACAGCTGGTAAAACGGGCTGCTGGAGGTGAAACGATATTGATAGGCAGCTATGGCAGAGCAGAAGCCGTTCTTTTGGCTGCTAATGCTCTTCCACAGAAACGACTGGGCTTGTTGGAAGGCAAACTGACAATACCAGACGATTTTGATGCACCGTTGCCGTCGGAAATGCTCACAACCTTCGGATACGAGACATGAGACTTCTCCTTGATACTAATGCTCTTCTGTGGGCCATGACTAATGCACCACGCATTGCGCCAGTTCGTGACGTTCTCGTTGACTCTGGCAACGAAGTGTACGCAAGCGCCGTCTCATGGTGGGAAATCGCTATTAAGACCGCTATCGGAAAGCTCGACGCAAATATTTCAATGCTGCGAGCAGCAGCTGAAGCGAGTGGTTTTAGAGAGCTTCCACTAATGGGTGTTCATGCGGAAATCTTGACAACACTACCACGGCATCATAACGACCCTTTTGACCACATGATTGTGGCGCAGGCCATAGCCGAGCCCATGAAGCTGGTTACAGGCGACAGTATCTTGAAGAAATATTTGAATACGATAATCCTTATTTGACACCCTCTCCAGACTTTGGGTGAGGTGTCAAATGATTTGTAATCATTTTAGGTTCATCGACGTTTGATGTGAAATTTTACAAAGGAAACAGAAGCTCCTTGATGGGTGCCCCTATCAAGCAGATCATGCTTATGAAGGAGCACAATGGCGGCCTGAGGATAAGGTCGGTCAGTATTTGCGAGCAAAAATCTTCAATCGAGCTGCCAATGATAGGGTATGGAAGGAGCATCGGCGGGAATGCTAATGCCTTCCGTGGGATCGTGGGGAATGTCGGCACAGTTGCAGATGAGGGCTGGCGCAGTGCCTATGGGTGTAAAACCATACCAGACGTTGACAGGAATGCGCAGCAGGCCATAATGGTCGGGTCTGCCAAGTTGCAGCTCACAAAGCACTCCGCGTGTTGGGGAATGCTCTCTGTCGTCGTAAAGAACCACTTTTAACTGACCAACGGGAACGGCGAAGTGTTGCGTTTGATGCGTATGGCGTTTCCAGGCTTTTATATGCCCGGGTAATACCTCGGAAAAATAGACTTCTCCAAAACCTTCACCGAAATCGGAGAACAGGGCTACACCTGGGCGGAGCATGTGCAGTACAGGGCCTCCGGGCGTTGGAATAATGGCCAGAGGCTGCATTTTTACACCAGTGATACCCACATCCTGAGCAGTGCTTTCGTCAATATCCATCATTGTACCCACACTTGGTTGCGTTGTGCAGCGGCGTTGACGTAGGCCGCTATCTGACCAAGGCTGAATGCTGCCATTGCCTGTGGATTATTGCCACCTTCACCTGTATAAAAGCAACGATACCATTCAGCCGTATAGCGGATGGTCTCTTCAAAGGTGAGGGTGGCCTTCCAACCCAGATGGGCAAGTGCTTTGTCACAGCAGAGCTTGAGCAAGGTGCATTCCTTCATGCCCATGTGGCCGTTTTTGTCCATTTCAGTGGAGAAGCCTGGCCAGTGCCTGGCAAGTGCCTCTGTTACTTCAGCGACCGTATTGTTTACGTCTGCTGCAGGGCCGAAGTTGTAGGCTTGCCCTCGCAGGCTAAAGGGGCTGTTCTGCCCCAGCAGCAGGCGGGCTCCCAGCCAGAGATAGCCGGAGAGAGGTTCCAGCACAAGCTGCCAGGGGCGCGTAGCCCAGGGGCTGCGTATCATCACAGGTTTACCAGCGGCCCATGCGCGGGCACAGTCCGGCACAATGCGGTCCTGTGCCCAGTCGCCTCCGCCAATGACATTGCCGGCACGTACGGTGGCACAGGCAGGGCCATCTGTAAAAAAACTGTCAAAATACGCATGGGCGATGATTTCCGCACAGCCTTTGGAGGCAGAATACGGATCGTGACCGCCGAGATGATCTGTTTCCCGATAGCCCCATACCCATTCATCATTACGGTAGCATTTGTCAGAGGTGATCATGACCACGGCTTTGACGTCGGGGCAGGCACGCACGGCCTCAAGCACATTGAGCGTGCCCATCATGTTGGATTCAAAGGTCAGGGCCGGTTCTTCGTACGATTTTCGTACAAGCGCCTGGGCTGCCAGATGGAAGATGACCTCGGGTTTGAAATTTTTTACAGCCTGTGTCAATTCCTTGCGGTCACGTATATCACCACGCAGATCAGCCGTGAGGCGCGAGCCAAGGTCTATGGCCGCATAGTGGGAGGGATTGGTTGGAACAGAATCCGAAAATCCGCATACGTCAGCGCCTAGCTGTGTTAACCACGCAGCTAGCCAGGAACCTTTGAAACCCGTATGCCCGGTGACAAACACCCGGCGACCTGTATATGCATTGGCAAACATGGCGGCTCCTTTTCCTTTTGTGAACGCATGGTTATCCTGCAGGCTTTATGTGTCAAGCCCCACTTTACGTGCTACTGCGCTGCAGGGGACACAGTTTTTCGCTGGATGTCGGTGGATTGCAGTTGTGCCAGCAGTTGATCAAGGCGTTCGGTGATGGCCTTGCGTGTAAATGCGTTGAGAGAGGCTGTCACGCGCATGCGATCTGCTGTTGTCCATGGGTGTCGTCGTATGCGACGCAGTGTGCGTATAAGGGCGGCAGTATCAATATCGGCCCAGGTCATGCGGGTACTATAGTTGGGGTGAAAGCGACACATGACAGGAGATACCGGAACGATCTTATAGGCTATGGGGAAACTGTTTTCCGCATTCATGAATTCCATGTTGCCGGAATAGCCTGTTGCAATGACCGGGTTCCCAAAGCTTATGGCTTCTGAAATAGGTAAGCCCCAGGCTTCTGCGTGATGCGTGCTTACATATGCGTTACAGAGAGCATGTAGCGCCCCAATTTCCTCGTCATCCAGAGTGTCTGGCAGATCAATGACGCTTGGCAGGTGAGAGAGATCCTGTGGTGAACGGTACTGCTTGATTACCAGCCTGATGTCTTGTGGTGCGTCAGGAAATGCCGTTGCAAATGCCGTAAGCAGTGCAGGGAGGTTTTTGCGTGGATTGATACTGTCTATGATAGTGTAAAAAAAGAATTTTTTGTCAGGTCCACCTTCCGTAATTCCCAGGCGTTGGGCTACACGCCGTATTGCCGCTGAGGATACTTTTGGCCGTTCAATAAGATGCGGCAGCAGAAATGTGGGGACATAGGGTGCAAAGGCCTGTCGGGAAAAATCCGAACAGGTCCACACCGCATCCATAAGGGAAACCCCGATCTGATATTCCTTGGGTAACTGTGGAGTCTCCCATACAGCATAGCCTACCCGGGGAATATCACCGGGCAGACATGACACAATTTCCGGATACAGGGGGGGCTCTTCATGGAGAATAATGATATCGCAATGCGTAGGGCTATCTACAAGATCATGCCCGAGCTGTCGCAGGCAGTCCATATAGGCTGAGCCGGCACGACGGTGGCTGATATAGCTGCTGCAATGATAGTAGATGCGCATTCTGCAGAGTATCTTTATGCCCAGAAGGCCTGGCCGCTGTTCCAAAGTTCGTTTAATTTCAACGAATCACGCAAGGTGTCCATGCACTGCCACTGCCCCGGGTGCTGATACATGGATAGTTGCCCTTCGGCTGCTAGGCGTTGCAGTGGTTCCTTTTCCAGATCACAAGACGCATCTTCTGTAAGATAGTCCAGAAACTCCCTTTTGAAAACAAAGAAGCCACAGTTGATGTATTCATTCAATACGGGCTTTTCTTCCCATGAAAGAATTTTGCCGTCTTCACCGGTACGCACTGTTCCAAAACGGGAAGGCATGCGTACTCCAGTAAAGGTACCGATGGTTCCTGATGCCTTGTGGAATGCTATGAGCTTGTGTATATCAATGTCGGCAACGCCGTCACCATAGGTGACCATAAAACGATCTGTATCAATATATTTGGCCACGCGTTTAAGACGTGCCCCCTTGAGTGTTTCCTGCCCGGTGTCGCACAGCGTTATGTGCCAGTCTTCCACGTGGTTGGGATAGGGCGTTATGATGCCTTTTTTGAGATCAACGGTGAAATCTGTGTTGCGGATCGTGTAATCATGAAAGTACTGTTTGATAACTTCTCCCTTGTATCCCAGGGGAAGGATAAATTCCTTAAAACCAAACCGTGCGTAGATATTCATAATATGCCAAAGAACGGGGCGGCCGCCGATTTCGACCATTGGTTTGGGTTTGACTGCAGTCTCTTCCCGCAGACGCGTACCCTTGCCGCCGCACATAATAATGACCTTCATAGCATGCCTCCTACAGCTGCATAACGCTTGTCAGGTGCAGTACCTGCGTTCCTTGTGTAGCAGATGGGTCCGAGGAATAAAAGTCCTGTTCCGTTCATGTACTGGTATTGCATTTATGGTGACCATGCGTAGCATAAGCGCACTGAATGTGTATTTTTTCTTCATGAAAAGGGGAAGCGTATGAAAAAAATGGTATTGCCTGTCATATTGCTGTCGTCTCTGGCTGCGGCATGTTTTTCTTCAGGGCCACAGAAAGGCCTCGATGCGCTGGCCGATGCAATGGAAAAGCATGACAGCGCAGCCTTTTTGGCACATGTGGACATGAAAGCCCTTGCCGCCAATGCCATTAAAAGCATGACACGCGAAGATCGGGCCTTGAGCACACTGGATGCCCTTGGCCGCACACTGGGCCTTGGCGGCATGGAAGACCTGTTGGGTAATGTAATGGATGCCGAGCGCAGTCTGCGTACAGATTTTACACGAGGTGTGAGTACTGGAGAGCTAATGGTACGCTGCCGCAAGGCAGAAACACCAGATTGTCCTTGGACGCCAGAAGCCCTGAAAAATGCACGTGTCAAGGAGCTTGGGCCCGATGCTGCCATTGCACAAGTGACAACCCAGGCCCATATGACGAGCTGGCTCGCACTCTGTAAGCAGGGTGAGGACTGGCGTGTTGTGGGGCAGGCCGTCATGGAGGAAGATGCACGGGAATACGCAACACGGAAGGATCCTGCAGCGCAACAGCGAAAGGAAAATACAGAAAAGCCGGATAATGGAGTGACAAAGTTGTAGGAGAGGGCTTTGCAGGTAGTGCGCGCTCAGTTGACACCAGATGCTATTTCAGTGGGAGACAGTGCCGTGTGCATGTTTAGGCCAGGATGGCCTGAGAGAAGGCGTTGTTCCAGCTTTTGTAAAAGCGCCTTGCAACCGTCGCCGTTCCGGGCAGAAATATACACGGCCTGAGGGAAAGCCTCAGTAAGGTTGGTCTGGGCATCAGGGGTAAGTGCGTCCCACTTGTTGAGTACAAGCAGGCGTGGCACACGGTCCAGCTTCATATCGGTAAGGATTGTTTCCACGGCCTCAAGCTGTTGTACCAGATCTGGGTGTGCCGCATCGGCCACATGTATAAACAGGTCCGCTGCTTCCATTTCTTCCAGTGTGGCTCGGAAAGCATCCATCAATTCTTCTGGCAGGTTACGGATAAACCCTACTGTATCAGCCAGAATGATTTCACGTTCCGCAGGAAAACGTAGCCGCCTGGTCGTTGGGTCGAGTGTGGCGAAGAGCTTGTCTTCCGTGAGGACGTCAGACCGGGTGAGCGTATTGAGCAGAGTAGACTTGCCGGCATTGGTATAGCCCACGAGGGCAGCCAGAGGTATGCCCGCCCGTGCTCTGCGGGCACGGGTAAAGGCGCGCTGCCGCCGAAGCTGTTCCAGTTCTTTGCCGATGCGGGCCATGCGCTCGCGAACTTTGCGGCGATCTGTCTCCAGCTTTGTTTCGCCGGGGCCACGTCCACCTATGCCGCCCATGAGCCTGTCCATGGCTCGATTTTTCCCGGCGAGACGCGGTTGTGTGTAGCGCAGTTGCGCCAGCTCCACCTGCAGTTTGCCTGCCCGGCTTACAGCATGTTGTGCAAAAATATCGAGAATAAGCTGTGTGCGATCAATCACCTTGCGTTCGGTGATATCCGAAAGATTATGAAGCTGCGCCGGGGAAAGCTCGCCGTCAAAAACTAGCATGTCTGCGTAGCCCTGCAGTGCCAAAACTTCCAGTTCAGCAATCTTGCCCCTGCCAAGAATGAAACGTGGATTCACCTGCGCAACACGTTGCACCATGCGCCCTGCTACCGTAAGGCCTGCTGTGCGTGCAAGTTCAGCCAGCTCATCAAGATTTTGCTCTTGCAGCGCGCGGGGATGTGTGCTTACGGAAACTAAAAGCGTACGTGGCGTTTTGTCAGCATTATGCGCACCATTGGTGCTGCGTGTGAGTTCCTCTTCCAGCGCTTCGGCTGTTGCAGATATGTGCGCTTCGGTGCGATCCCAAGGTCGTGCCTCGTCAATGTGATAGGGGAGTCCATTGGCAGATCGGGGTAACAGATGGGCTCCCTGCCACTGCACGGGTTCACCTGAAGGATTGACCGTTAGTGCCGCAACAGCGTCCAAGCGCAGGAAGAGCATATCCATCAGATCTTCCTGACTGAGTACATCGGGTGTCAAGTGGGTATGCAGCAGCCTGAGGCCTCGCAGGCGTTCGGCGCTGGTACGGCCACGGGGAAGTTCGGGGATATACAAACTTCCCGATTCGCCGACAATGACCGTTTGTACACGACCTTTACGGTCAATGAGCAATCCCAGTTGCCGCCCTAATGCACGAGAGAGCAACGCCAGTTCGCGGGCCTGCTCCGTTGTGTAGACATCATTCGTGGGGAAACGGCGGTTGTACAGCCGTGAGAGGGCTGTCAGCTGACTTGGCTTGAGCCCCTGAATATTGCCTTCAGGTTTGGGAATGGCTTTCTCCTCAAATACCTACGGACGCAGATATGATGTAATTAATGCATCATAGCGTGACGTGGCCTCAAAAGCGCGTGATGCCATAGCCTGTCTGAAATGCAGACCAACTGTGCCGTCCTGACGCATTTCGTCCATAGCAGCCTGGTACCATTGTGGAGAAGGTAGTACAAGGATGCTGTGGAAGTTTTTGGCTGCTGCACGGAGCATGCATGGTCCGCCGATGTCAATTTCTTCGACAGCCTGTTCCAGATCAAGCTTGCGTTCCACTGCACCTGCAAAGTCATAAAGGTTTACGCATACTAGATCAAAGGGCAGAATGCCTTTTTCCTGCAGGGTTGCCATGTGCTCGGGGTTGTCTTTATTGGCTAAAATACCCCCGTGGATACTGGGATGCAGAGTTTTTACCCGTCCACCGAGAATCTCCGGAAATCCCGTGACAGCACTCACAGCTGTGACCGTAAGACCGGCAGCTTCCAGGGCTTTTTGTGTGCCTCCGGTTGAGACGAGCTCTACCCCTTTGGAGGAGAGAAATTGAGCAAACTCCACAAGACCGCTTTTGTCTGTGACACTCAAGATGGCACGGCGGATGGGCAGAACATCCATAAGCGACTCCTTGGAAACATGGCTTGATTTGGCGAAGCAATATAGATTTTTGTTATCCTAAAAGAAAGGCAGAAGCAATGCATTTTGTGGCTGTTTTGACATGGGGCACTGGGATTATGGTTACATGGAAATACTAAAATATCATCACCATATTTGGGTATCATGTATAGCAGGCAAAGATTATTCGCGGATATACCGATTTATGGCTGCGGCCCCTTCTGTATGCGCCCTGAAGAACAGACGAAGTTCGCCATTCGCATCCAGCTCGCACCGAGATTGTTCCAAAAGACCATTGACTTCGGCTGTCAGTAGCGTTTCTGTGATGGCCTTCGGTGTAAAGGCTTTGAAATTGCCATATATATTGCGCAGGGCAGCAATAATGTCTTCCGCGCAGGCATCCTCTACCGTTGTCATAAACTTCAGAATGGCATAATTGAGCGGTTTCACTCCATTTCCCCCTGCCGACGTATCAGGTTAAGAGGATTGAGAGCAATGACAAAGATGCCAGCCACCATGACCAGAGCTCCTAGCCAGACTGCTACAGGTAGGTCGAAACCTTCCTTGCCATGGCAGAGCCCCATAACAATCCAGCAGAAAAACGGACCCCAGAAAGAAAACATGCCGTTGCATGCCATACCCAGCGCGGCACCACACATGGCGTTGCCCTTGTACCAGAGCATATATGTCAGATAGGCACAGAATCCCGCGAGACAAAACCAGAACATGGAA
>JAFTDG010000073.1 GCA_017454325.1 Desulfovibrio sp.
ATAAATAATCCGACTTTTGAGCTTTGTTCTACTTATCAACAACCTAAAATATTTGATAAAATTATTTTCTCATGTACAAAAATTAATGGCATTTCCTATAACAAGCTTCGTAACCAGAAAAGAGCTACCAAAAGGGTCAAAACCACAGCTTGGGTCTGCTCCTGGAAGGAAAAGCCTACCGTACTGCGGCTATGTGTTTCCCGAAACTGGACAACTCATTAGCACAAAGCCAACATGGTACAACTTCGAAACCGTAATCCAGTCATTGCGCGATGACGACGTCGCTATGTACCCATATCCCAACGAAAGACGCAGCGCTCTTTGTACGTTTCAATACAATAATTAATGTCGTTTTCTACAATTTTGGAAACGGCCGTACACACTGCGGAAAGCGCCATAGATAGGGCTTAAACAGATCTACCACCCATAACTCTCATGTCATATCCAGTCGAGCTAGCCTACTTCAATGCCTTGCAATATATTTGCCTTTCCTGAAGCATCGAAGAAACACCTGCAATGACGGCGGTAACATGCCATGGAGCAAGCAACATTTTCCGTGATTATTCCCGTGTACAACAACTGGGAACTCACAGCGCAGTGCCTGCGCAGCCTCAATGCCTGCACGCAGAACTTTGTCTATGAAGTTATCGTCGTGGACAATGCCTCCACCGATGCAACGGTTCCCTGCTTGGACACTTTGGGCAAAGAGCTGTTTGGGGAGGGCTTTCGCTCCATCCATCTGCCCGAAAACCGGAATTTCGGCCCGGCGTGCAACCTGGGCGCACAGCTTTCCAGGGCTCCCTTTCTTTTTTTCCTCAACAACGACACCATCCTGACAGAAAATTGGCTGCCACCCCTGCTGGAGGCCTTTGCCAAGGACGCCTGTGTGACGGCGGTAGGGCCACAGCTTCTGTATCCGAACGACACGGTGCAGCATGTGGGGGTCGCGTTCACGACGTCGCGACTGGTACACATCTACAGTCATTTTCCGAGAGCGCATCCTGCCGTTGGCAAAATGCGGCGTGTCCAGGCACTGACAGGTGCTGCACTGCTGGTGGCACGTGTGGCATTTTTTGCGGCTGGAGGTTTTTACGAGGGCTACCGCAACGGTTTTGAAGATGTCGATCTGTGCCTGCATATGCTGATGGCAGGGAACATCTTGAAATGTGTCCCGCAATCCATCATCTATCATCTTGAAAGCCAGACGCCCGGCAGAAATGCCCACGAACACCATAATGCTTTGCTGTTGCGGCGGCGGTGTGGCAACATGTTCCACCCAGATGTCCACATACACGGCGTTCGCGATGGATTTCAAGCTGTTGTGGCTGACAACTTAGATATTACCCTGACCTTAACTCCCGCAGTGGATGCGGAACTATTCGCTCAGGTACAGGGACAAGCCCCGTCATGCTGGAGTGCCGTCTTATCTGCCAATCCCCTGTGGCTAGAGGGGAGAAAGTATATGGCAGATTTAGCGGAAAAAGAAGGCCAATACTCTTTGGCCATCGCACTTCGTTCAGAAATCGCCACCCGCAGCAAATGTGTTAAGGACTTTGCGCACCTGCTTACCCTGGAACAGTACGCGACACCTGCAGAAAAGATTCTTTTTGCTGAAGCAAAAACCATGTTTGAATCGTTGACAGCACAGACATGCGATCTTGCCAGCATCAAACGCAAACTCCGCGATGTACGACACTGGAACGACAACTTGCTCACGCGTCTGTATGAGGAGAAATTCACAGAACTCCAACAGCGCCTCAAGGGAGGAGCGTAACGTCGTCACCCACGGCCGTTTCATAAAGTTTATTTTATAAATTCA
>JAFTDG010000074.1 GCA_017454325.1 Desulfovibrio sp.
CCAGCATACATGACACCGGTGCTTCCTGATAATTGCGCAGCTACGCTCAGATTGTGTGTTATAAGTAGCAGTGCCATATTGCGTTCTCGGCTGCATGAGGCCAAAAGGTGCAGTATCTGTCCCTGAATAGTAGTATCCAGGGCCGTTGTGGGCTCATCAGCCAGAAGCAGATCTGGTTTGCAGGAGAGGGCTATGGCAAGCATGATACGTTGTCGCATTCCACCGGAGAGCTGGTGCGGATAGTCGTTATAGCGTTCTTCAGGGGCTGGAATGCCAACCTCATTTAGGAGCTTTACTGCAGCCGTGTGCGCATCTGACTTGTTCAGGCCAAGATGCAGACGCATGGGCTCGACAACCTGTTCTCCAATACGCAATACAGGATTGAGCGAGGTCATCGGCTCCTGAAAAACCATGGCAATCTGCTTTCCACGCACAGCTTGCATCTCTTTTTCACGTAGCGTGAGCAAATCAGTGCCATGAAGCAGTACACGTCCGCCCAATAGGGTATTATCTGGTGTCAATCGTAAAATAGCTTTGGCGGTAAGGCTTTTGCCGCAGCCAGATTCTCCCACCAGGCATGTTGTTTCACCGGCTGCCATACTGAAAGTTATTTCTTTTACGGCCGCGAGATAACCTATTTCTGTCGCGAAGGATACAGTAAGATTTTCAATATGGAGAAGAGGGGCGGAAGTGATGGAAGTTGTGTAATGAATCATACTTGGAGCGTCCCGATAATTATTTTTCGTTTTATTACAGGTACAGCATAATAGGTATGTGACGGCCTTATATAGAAGGGTACTTTTTTATGCTGTCCATAATTGTCAGTGAAAGTCGATGAATCCTAAACAATTGTGCATGACGTCCGAAAATGAAAAAACCCGCTCGACTCTATCGTAGCGGGTTTTCCAGAAGAAAAAGAAAAATTTTGGCGGAGCGGAAGGGACTCGAACCCTCGGCCTCCGGCGTGACAGGCCGGCGTTATAACCGTCTTAACTACCGCTCCATGGGATGGTGGGCAGTACAGGACTTGAACCTGTGACCCCCGCCGTGTGAAGGCGATGCTCTACCAACTGAGCTAACTGCCCTCCCGAAAAAGCTCTATGCGAAAATATATGTAGAGTCAAGTAAAAAACTAAAGAATATTTTTTATGTTTTCAGACGCATATTGCTGCATGTATGGATACGAAGGATTTTCTTGCGGAAACGGCGCTTGCGGAGCAATCCCGGAGTTGTTATAAATCTTTTTACGTTTTTCCAGAGGCGATATTCATGAAAGGTATGCTTTGCTGTGCGTTCTTAATGGTATACTTGAGTATACAGCCTTTGGTCACTGTCCAGGCCAGCGTTGTGGATGGAAACGTCATTATAGATCAACCTATGCACGAAAATTTATGTGCCCTGACGTTTGACGATGGCCCTTCTGCCTATACACCACAATTGCTTGATATGTTAGCTGAGTATGGGATTCCGGCCACATTTTTTTTACTGGGAAAAAATGCGGAACGCTATCCTGCTCTTGTACGGCGTATTGTGGCTGAGGGGCATGAAGTGGGCAATCATACGTATTCCCACCCAAACTTGCGTTCTATAGGGCCTGCAAGAAAGGCTGAACAGCTGCAACGTACGGATACGATTTTGCGTGGCCTCGGGGCTAAGCCCATATATATTCGTCCTCCGTACGGATCCTATGATGAATACACCGTTAAGATTGCGGAAAAATTAGGTGCATCTCTTGTTCTTTGGTCATTGGATAGCCGTGATTGGAAGCGTTTGCCAGACAACTATGCCACCTTACGCAGCACCCGTGGTACAGTATATGCGCCTGGGACATTGCGTGGCGTGTTTTTGTTTCATGATATACATGCACGTACAGTAGAGGATCTGCCGCGTATTATCCGTGATTTGCGTGCTGGTGGTTGTCAACGTTTCGTGACCATAAGCGATTATCTTGAGGGCTTGATTGACCCGGAACCTGGGCTGCATATGAAACGTGCCGGTGCTCCACAGCCTGTAGTTACATCATCAACGCCAGCAAATGTGTTGGACAGCATAAATCTCACAGAAGGGGCAATGCGTGTATACCCGGCGGGGACGGCTCCTTTGCCCATGGGCCGCGCTAGCGTACCGTGGCAAGTGGAAGGAACTCTCGAACATTCGGTGGATAAACCGCAGACGATAGACCATGATCTGCACGAGGAATCACCTTCTTCTGTCCCTGTTGCTGCGCCTGCGTCATGACGGCACGATAGGTCTGACGTTCCGAGTCCTGTATGAGATTAAATCTCCAAAATAAGTTTATGCTTCCCATTTTAGCGACGTTACTAGCTTTTATGGGAGGCAGTGCCTTTTTTCTTTCGCATATTCTTGTACAGCGACTTGAGGATCATTCCTGTGAGGTGTTGCAGGCGAGCAATCTCGCCTTGGTAAAAAATATCAAAACATTGGTAGCCAATTACAAAATAAACGTACGTTCTGTTGCAACAATGCCTCCTTTGCGGCGAATAGCGGAATACTATTCCAAGGGTATACTTCCTCCTGGAAGCTCGAAGGAAATGTGTATTACGCAGTTGCAGGATTTTCTTGTCTCATTACCCAGCAGCTTCCCGGAATTTGTACAATTTGATGCCATTGCTCCTGATGGCATGACAATCGCCAGTAGTGACGAGAAGGTTGTTGGGAACATAACTGACAGTGACAAAGTCTATTTTACGTCCGCTATAGAAGGACATGTCACCATTTCTCCTTTCATGAATAATCCTCGCTGTGTCGGTGAAAAAGCTGTCATCATTACCGCACCGATATACGGTTTTTCAGGTAAAATTGGTGGTGTGCTCTCGGTTGTTCTTCCGTGCAGGTCATTAATTGCGGATACAGTCGAAGGTATTACCATTGGCAAAACAGGGTATGCCTATCTTGTGGATAGCAACAGCGGTCTTATGCTTGCACATAATGTCTTTGAAAAGGTGCTGACCATGGACATGTTCCACTATCAGCCCTGGATGCGCAATCTTAAAGACGGCGAAACCGGTATTAAGGCGGATTATCGCGACAGCCAGGGTAACCGCCGGCTGGCTGTTTATTGCAAAGAGCCAGTGTCGCAGTGGATTGGTGTGACCTGCCTTGCTATAGAGGAGCTAGAGGATCAGGCAGCACTTATTCGTAACAGTATTCTGGTGTGTACGCTTGGTGGTGCTCTTCTGGTGGCGTTCACTCTGATTATTGTTGTCAGGTCTGTAACCCGTGATATTCTTGAGACAAACCGTTTTGCCCAGGCTGTCGCTTCCGGCAAACTTGATACCACCCTGCATGTGAAACGCGATGATGAGATCGGTGCCCTAGGTGATGCCATGCGCCAGATGGTTGTCTCCATCAAACGCATGATGCAGATTTCTGCAGAAGAGGCGCAGGAACGGGAACTGAATCTGACAATCATGCGTGACGCCATTATGCTCACCCTTGCCAATCTTGTGGAAAGTCGCGATTTGAGTACAGGTCAGCATATTCGCAAGACGGCAACCTATGTGCGCATCATCGTTGAGGAGTTGAAAAGGGAAGGAGTTTTTACCAACACACTTACGGACGAATTCGTGGAGAATATAATCAAGGCGGCTCCACTGCACGATATCGGTAAAATCAATGTGCCGGACGCCATTCTGAACAAACCCGGTCGTCTTACCGATGAAGAGTTTGCTATCATGAAAACGCACGCAGCCGTCGGTGGGCAGATTATTGAGCACATCATCAACATTGTGCCTGTTCCCCAATATCTTGTTGAGGCCAAAGATCTTGCAATGTATCACCATGAGAAATGGAGTGGAGGTGGCTACCCTGAAGGACTTATCGGAGATGATATCCCCCTTTCGGCGCGTATTATGGCTGTAGCGGATGTGTTTGACGCCCTCGTATCTGACCGAGCCTACAAGAAGGGCTTTCCGTTAGACAAAGCTTTTGCCATCATACAGGAGGAGAGCGGTACACATTTTGATCCTCGCATTGTGCAAGCTTTTTTTGCTGCCAAAGATGAAATCATTAGGACGGAAGAAGAATTCAAGAGCGAAGGGGCTAATGCATAGCATATTTTTGTTCTATGTATCCAGTTAATTTGCAAGACACATCACATTTTCCCAGTCTTTCTTTATTATGTTTGTCTTACGTCTGACAGCGGTAATTACGGCGTTTTGTATAGTATGCGTTCTGTCCACCAATTTAACACCTGCTAGGGCGAATGAGCCTAGAGGTCGAGTGGTGCGTGAACAGACTGTGGAAGGCCAACTGATTTTGAAGGGCAATACCCGAAAGAATCGTTGCCTTATCACTGTAAAAAACAGTCGTCATGCCTGGACAATTGTAGCTGACAGGAATGTCTTGGCAAATGCGCTTGCCAGTAAGGATGGCACCCCACCGCGCAGTGGAGATTATGTACGCGTAACATTTGTGCGGAAGTTGTTGCGTATTGAAGGCATGGACATCAGCGCTAATTTTTTTCGTTCTGGAAAGCGGATTGATACGGAATCAGGGGGCATGCTGACAAATATTGGTGATGTCTTTAGAGGGAAACCATTGATCATCGCCTATCCCTGTCAGGGGACGTTAAAGGAAGACAATCCCACATATGAAGATGTTCGACGGGCATGTGACAAACGCGACGCTTCCAGGTCTCTTGTGCTCAAGGCTGACGGTAACGGGTATTATATTGGTGATAACAGTACGCATCGCATCGAACTGACATGGTATCAGGATGAATTTGACGAAGGCGTTGTCAACATTCTAAGCGAAGGTATGTTGCATGCGTATTCCGTCTATGACGGACGTTTTATGGAAGGTGCTGCAGGGCCTGATGACAAACTGCCCGCCGCTTTGCGGTTGGAGTAAGTCAAAGTGCAGAGCCGTATCACTTTTTTGCCACCGCTTCCGTTGTATTTATGGCATTATTGCGCTGTCTCCGACAGCTGATATGCTTTTGGAATCCACCAGTCCTCGAAATTATACATAATGCCCGCCAATGCCGGTGTAATCCCACGAATGCGGCGTTGTACCACGGGCAGAGCGTAAGGTACAAAGAGAAAGCAGTAGGGTTGTTCGCTGTCTAGTATTTCCTGAATTCGGTGGTACAGGGTAATACGGATATCTCTTGCCGGCGTGGACTGTGCCTGTACAAGTAAGGTATCAAGTTCGCTGTTGCGGTAGTGCGTGAAGTTGAGACCGCCTTCAAAAGTCTGCGATGAATGCCATACAGAATACAAGTCTGGATCCTGTGGAATTGTCCAGCCAAGCAGGACAGTGTCAAAACGACCTTTATTGACGAATTCTCGGATGAATGCCGCCCATTCTACTGTACGGATACGTACGTCAATACCCAATTTTTTGAGCTGTGCCTGCATGACAGTAGCTGTTAAGATGCGTTGTTCATTTCCTTGGTTTGTCAGAATAGTGAAGGCGAGAGGTTGTCCTTCGCGATCCAGTACACCATCTCCATCACTATCTTCAAAGCCGGCTTCAGCCAAAAGGGCTTGAGCTGCTTTTATATCCTGCCGTACTGGTTGGAGGGTAGGATGGTAGGGCCATGTGCCAGGCTTGAAGGGCCCAAAGGCAGGAACACCTTGGCCAAGCAGAACGCCCCGGATAATGTCATCGCGATTGATACCTAGGGAGATGGCTCGCCGTACGCGGACATCTTTGAAAAATGGATGTTCAAGATTAAAGCCCAAGTACACATAGACTGAGGCCAGATAACGATATTTTGTAAAACGCTGGTCCCACTCCGGCCCTTTTGTCTGCCGCAGATACTGCAGGGGCGTGAGGTCCATGATGTCAAGGCGTCCGGCACGTGTTTCCATAAACATGGTGGAGCTATCAGGGATGATGCGGTAGATGACGTTGTCTATGTGAGGTTTGCCACGAAAATAGGTGGGCGATGCATGTAGTATAATGCGGCTGCCAGGCTCCCACGCTGCCAGACGGTATGGTCCAGCACCTATCGGTTTGCGCGCCAAAGGTGAAGTTCTGATGTCTTGTCCTTCCAATATATGTTTGGGCAGTATGGGATTCATCCAGGTTGAGATGGCCCGTGCAAAGTAGTGCTCATAGCGAACTTCGTATGTATAGCGGTCAATGACGTTAAATTCTTTGATGCGCTGGAAGTCTTCAGCATAAGGGCTGCCGGTGGAAGGATCAGCCACCAGTTTACAGGTAAAGGCCACATCTTCTGCTGTCAGTTCCTGTCCGTCTTCCCACAATATTCCTTTGCGCAATGTAAAACGCAAAAGTTTGCCATCTTCTTCTATGCTCCATGAGTCGGCGGCCCATGGTTCCGGCTGCAATTCCTTGTTGTATCGCAGTGGTGACACATAGATCAGTCCAGCCACTTCATGTGAGGCGGCATCGGAGGAGAGATAGGGAATGAGGTTTGAAGCTTCACCGAGAGCACCGAAAGTAATACTTCCACCTTCTTGAGGTCCTGTGGATGTCTCAAAGAATGTATTTTCACTAGAAACAGTGTTAGCAACACATGGAAGTATTGCCCACAGCAAGAATGTAAAAATTGCAATCCTGACAGGTGCTAGTATTTTTTTCATGGAAGATCGCGGCATTATATTGCTTTCGCCCCACACTCTGTGCTAATATAAATATCAGTTGTCAGAACAGAACTCCGAATCTGGACTCTCCAAAATCTCGCGGAGTTTTTTGAGGAATACATGAGCCGATCTGAGCAGAACATCGTTAAAGATATGTGTCAGGCATTTTTGCATGACAGTGTGCCGGAATATATTCGTGATGCAGCCTATTATATTCTTTCTGAAGGCGAGGTGCAAAAAATAAATATTCAGGAGGGAGAATCTTGGGATGTGCAGGGTGTCATTCAGGGTGAAGATCTTCAAGTTTACACACCGAG
This sequence comes from Desulfovibrio sp., assembly GCA_017454325.1. GTDB lineage: Bacteria > Desulfobacterota > Desulfovibrionia > Desulfovibrionales > Desulfovibrionaceae > Desulfovibrio. The sequence goes on from JAFTDG010000074.1 coordinate 6,893, forward strand.
CCTGAATTTTACCATTGCGGACCGCAGCACACGCCATCAGTGTAATTGTTCGGATGCGTTTACGGGCATTTGCCGCCATGTGGCTGCCTTGGCATTGCGCCTGAATGAAGAGTTGCGTAAGGAACAGGGGGAGCCTGAAGAAACTCCATCTCGTGGAACGGACTGGAAACAGAGCTTTCGCAGTTTTTTTTCTACAGATATGGAACCGGAACCTGGGCATCATTATCTGATTTTTCGTTTTGAACCTGAGCCAGAACGCCTTTTGGTATCTTTTTTTCGCGGGCGTCAAAACAAGTCCGGCCTGTCCAGCGTACACAATGACGTAACATTGGCACAGCTTATTGAAAACCCGGATTGGTGCGAATTTTCGCCACAGTTGCCACATGTAGCCAAGCAAATTGGGCAGCATCTTGACTATTACGGACATCGCATTGAGATCCCTCAGGGATTGACCTCATGGTTTTTTTGGTCGGTGAGGCGGGAATACTATCTGCTTTGGAAGGATACAGATAAGCCATGCCGTATTGAAAGTACTCCCTTTACCCTCAAGTTAAAACCTTTACTGGACGAGGCTGGTTTCCATTTTGAGGTGATGCTTAAGCGAGATGGGCGTCCTCCTTTGCCCATACGAGCCGGTCAGTCCCAGCATACAGAGAATGCCAGAAAAGAGAGTCCCAACCCTGAGGAAGAACCTATTACGTTTTACGGGCAGATGCCACTGTGGGTGTGCTATCAGCACAACTTCTATCCCGTACAAACTGGTCTTTATCCCTCGTTGGTGCACAATCTAATTTATGAGCGACCTGTTGTACCCCAAGAGGATATTTCTGAATTTCTCGACAGGGTGTGGACACGTCTGCCTGCTTCAGAGTTGTATGAGCCTCAGGAATTTCTCAAACTCATGGAACCGGTTTTTCAACCGGCGACGTATAATCCAAAGCTCTTTCTTGATGAAGAGGGCAGCCTGCTTACGTTGGAGATTGACAATATTTACGAGACCCGCCATGGCGAGTTTACACTCAACGGACCGAATCCGGATTTTCAAACTGGCAGCTATACGTACGAAGGTCAAACCTTTCTTGTACGGCGTCACCAGGAAGAGGAAACGCAGCTTATTGGCGAGCTTTCGAGTATGGGTTTTCAAGCAAGGTCTAATAAAGTCTGGTTTCTTGAGCCGGAAGAAGCAATAGCGTTCTTACTTGATTCTTATCCTCATCTTGTAGAGATGTATCGGGTTTATGGCGAAAAGGCCCTCTCACGTTATAAGGTACGCACAACGGCTTCAACTATCGTGGCTCAAGTGACCAGCAATGAAAAGGAAAAATGGTTTTCTCTGGATATCAATGTAGATTACGATGGGCAAAGCCTGCCCTTGGAAAAGGTTTGGAAAGCTTGGACGCGCGGCAAGCGATATGTGCAGCTTAAGGACGGGTCATACACGAGCCTTCCTGAGGCTTGGCTTGAGAAACTTTCGCATAAGCTGACGGCATTGGGGTTGGATCCTTCCAAGCCACCGCAGCAGAAGTTTAAGCAATTTGAGGCGCCGGTGCTGGACAGCCTTCTGGATGATTTGCCCGGTGCGGCGACAGATTCGTTTTGGAATAATCTGCGTGAAAAGATACGCTCTTTTCGTGAGGTACGAGCCATTGCTACCCCTAAAGGCCTTAACGCCCAGCTGCGTAGTTATCAACTTCAGGGTATAGCGTATCTGAATTTTCTTTCAGAGTATGGCTTCGGTGGAATTTTAGCTGACGAAATGGGCCTAGGCAAAACTATTCAGACTCTTGCCTTTGTACAACACATGACCGAAAATCGTTTTCGTGGGCCGAATCTTATTGTGGTGCCCACATCTGTGTTGCCCAACTGGGAACGTGAGGCAGAGAAATTTGTTCCTAACCTGAAACGGCTGATTATTTACGGTACACGTCGTGAGGGGATGTTTAAGCACATTGACAACTCAAATTTAATTATCACTACCTATGCATTGTTGCGTCGTGACTTGGAGGAGATGGAGAAATACGAGTTCAATACGGTTATTTTGGACGAAGCTCAGAACATTAAAAATCCTAATACCATTACAGCGCGTGCTGTACGCCGCATCAACGCACGTATGCGATTATGCCTCTCCGGTACGCCGATAGAAAACAATCTTTTTGAGTTGTGGTCGTTGTTTGAATTTCTTATGCCAGGGTTTTTGGGTTCACAACATGCCTTTCGGCGTGGCATTGTCAAGCCTATTAAGGATGGTGATACTGAAACCTTGGAGTACCTGCGTACTAGAGTGCGCCCGTTTATTCTGCGTCGTACCAAGGCCGAAGTGGCCAAGGATCTGCCTCCCAAGGTTGAAAGCGTAACTTGTTGTGCTCTGGAGGATGCTCAAGCCGAGCTGTATGCTGCTTTGGCCCATAAACTGCGTGCCCAGGTACTGGCCGATGTGGATAAGAAGGGTCTGGCCAAGAGTCAGATGTCCATACTAGACGCCTTGTTAAAGCTACGGCAAATCTGTTGTCATCCACGCCTGCTTAAGCTGGATATGCCTGGTTTTTCAAATAATCTGCCTTCAGGCAAATTTGATGCTTTCAAGGATATGGTTATGGAAATTGTGGAAGGTGGGCACAAGGTGCTTGTTTTCTCACAGTTCGTACAAATGTTGCAAATTATCCGCCAATGGTTGGAGTTTTCACAGATTCCTTATTGTTATCTTGATGGCGCCAGCAAAGACCGTTTCGAGCAGGTGGATCGTTTTAACAACAGCCCCAATATCCCCATTTTTCTCATTTCACTCAAAGCTGGTGGCACTGGCCTTAACCTGACATCTGCCGATTATGTAATCCACTACGACCCATGGTGGAATCCGGCTGTTGAAAGTCAGGCGACGGATCGTACGCACCGCATTGGCCAAACACGTCAGGTCTTTTCTTACAAGCTTATTTGTCAGAACACAGTGGAAGAAAAAATCCTCAAGCTGCAGGAAACCAAACGTGGTGTAGCCGAGGCGATTATTCCTGGTCAAGATTCGTGGAAGTCGCTTACCCGTGAGGATCTCGAAATGCTTTTTGAGGTTTAGGCGAGAATATCACTTCAAGAGATAGTTTATTCTATACACCTTCTGTATGGCTTTTGGAAAGACGGACTCTTCTAATTCAGACAATGATGCTGTTCGGATTGCATTCAGACGTTATGGCTTGCGGCTTATTTGTTTATAGCTATGGGCCGACAGGCCTTGACCTGAGCATGGAGTACGTCAAGGCAATTTTGCAATTCAGGGCGCTGGCTGAATTCCTTAATGAGTTCGGCTTCAGAGCGTTTTGCACGCGGAGGAACAATTTCCAGCGTACTACCGTAATCGCCATACGATCGTAGTGCCGCCTGTAAATGCTCTCTATCTCGTTCCAGCTGCTGTAATTGCAGTGTGGTACTGGGCTTTAGAATCAGCTTTTTCCCTTGCCACTGCACTGATAGACTGCGAAGTAAAGGTACAGAGGGAGCATTATGGCCTTGATTTTGCCAGGTCGTAGCACAAAATTTGCAAAATTCGCTCCAGTCATATGGGATGGCTGATTCAGGGGCATGACTATCTGATGTGGGATACATATCAGAATCGTCAGACGTCGGTTCACAGAAGGTGGGAGCTTTTTCTATAAATGGTCCTGGCTCATCTGCCATTGGCGGCTGAGTTCGTGGTACGGTCTGTTCCTCTCCGTTCGTGGCAGTATCACTGTGTATGTCCGAGGAGATAGGGTCTATAAATGCCATTGGGGCATCCGGCTCGGCAGTCGACTGATGCAAGGATATGTCGGGCCGAGCTGTGGATGGCATTGCGTCAGCAGGAGGTACTGCAAGCTGCGGGTTGGTTGTTGGAGCATTATGTGTCGGTAAGTCATTTGCGGACAACAGCCCTACAGGCAGCAGCCTGGGTAGCAGAGTCAAATTGAGTAGGAGTAGTTCAAGAGCGGCCGCAGGCTCAGGGCTCTGTACGATACCGCGTTGTGCATTAAGAGCCATTTGCCAAGCTGCATGCAGGTATGCAGGGGAGAACTGGGGTGCAAGTTTTTGCCACATAGCCAATTCATCTGCTGGCAAGCGTAAACTTGCGGCAATGTTTGTGCCCCCTTGAGCAAGCAAAAAAAGATTGCGCAGATTTGCCGCAAGTTCTCGAGAAAAAAAGCCGATATCTATGCCTCCATGAAACATATGACGGCTTAATTCAGCTACGGCGGCACAATCTTGCAAACGCAGTGCATCAAATAACGTCGCGAATAACTCCTGACTAGCCAAGCCGAGAACACGACGTGTGGTTTCCACGCTTAAATTTTTATCGCCAAGGGCCAGAGCCTGGTCCAATAGCGACATGGCATCACGTACACTGCCAGCAGCGCGTCGGGCAATGAGGCGGACAGCTCCATCCTCAAAATCTATGGCCTCCTTGCGAAGCACAGAGGAAAGGTGCGTAAACAGCGCATCTTCATCCAGATGACGAAAGATAAAGTGCTGACAGCGGCTTACAATCGTAATAGGAAACTTGTGAGCTTCGGTCGTGGCGAAGATGAAAACCACATGTTCAGGCGGTTCCTCCAGCGTTTTCAAAAGCGCATTGAAGGCATTGCGCGAAAGCATATGTGCTTCGTCAATAATGAAAATTTTGTAACGTCCCTCCATGGGCGCATAGCCAATGGTTTCACGGAGTGCACGTGCGTCTTCTACGCTATTATTTGATGCACCATCGATTTCTGCCACATCAATGTGTATACCCTGAGTAATTTTGCGACAGTGTTCGCATTCATTACAAGGTTCGGGGCATGGAGCCTGGGCACAGTTGAGTGCTTTGGCAAAAATACGGGCAATAGTAGTTTTGCCCACACCACGCGTACCACTTAATAAATACGCCGGGGCCGGACGGTCTTCCGCAGCGGCACGGGAAAGGACGGCCTTGACTATATCCTGGCCAGCAACCTGGGCAAAATTCTGTGGTCGATACCGTGCTGCGAGGGAAATATTTTTCATGATCAACAAGGGCTGTGTGCGCTGCGAAGCTATAAGGCGTGTCGCAGCGCACACGATAATGTGGCTATACTGTAAAATGGTGCAACCAACCACTATATTTGTGGTTCTCTCCCTTGACAATCTTGAAGAATTCCTTCTGTAGATGTTTGGTCACTGGACCTGCATGACCTTCACCGATTTGACGGCGATCCAGTTCGCGTATGGGAGTAATTTCTGCGGCCGTTCCAGTAAAGAAAGCTTCGTCAGCTATATAGAATTCATCCCGGGTAAACTGTTGTTCCTCAACGGTATAGCCCAGATCTGTGGCCAGTTTCATGATTGAATCGCGTGTAATGCCACCGAGAATGGAAGTCCACGGTGTCGTTTTGATAAGGCCGTTGCGTACAATAAAGATGTTTTCTCCCGTAGCCTCGGAAACGAAGCCATTAGTATCCAGCATGACGGCTTCGTCGTATCCGTCTTCCTTGGCCTCTACCTTGGCAAGGATGGAATTGATATAGTTGCCTGCCGCCTTTGCTTTGGACATGCTGGTATTCACATGGCTGCGGGCAAAACTGCTGGTTTTGACACGGATACCTTTTTCCAATGCTTCTGCACCGAGATAGGCACCCCAAGGCCACACGGCAATGATGGTCTGCACGGGATTATTGCCAGGAAAAACACCCATTTCACCGTGTCCTACGAAGGACAACGGACGAATATATCCTTCGGCAAGTTTGTTGGCCTTAAGGGTTTCCACACAAGCCTCGGCTAGTTGTTCAGGGGTATAGGGAATCGTCATGCGAAGAATCTTTGCAGATTGTAACAGGCGTTTGCAGTGGTCTTCGAGCCGGAAGACGGCAGAGCTGCCGTCAGAGCAGGCATAGGCACGAATGCCTTCAAACACGGCGCTGCCATAGTGCAAGGCGTGGGTGAGCACATGAACCTGTGCCTGTTCCGAGGGAAGCATCTTACCGTCAAACCAGATAAATTTTGTCTCCTGCATGGCTATCCTCCGCAATGTCCAAACTATATGCGCGGGCATGGCGGGCGTTCCCGCCTGTTGCCGCAAAAAAAGAAGACTACTGAAAACAGGCGGGCATGGCAAGCGTTCAACCTGGGGGCAAAAGCTGCAATAAAGCTGTGCTGTTTTTGATAAGGTGGATGCGAGGTTCACCTTGAGAATATTCGTAATAGAACGAAAAAGGGCCGGAAATAGTTTCCGGCCCGCTAGCTAGCATGGCAGAGCAGAAATGGCTAAACTTTGGCAGCAGTACGTAAATCGGCAACCGCGTCTGTTTTTTCCCAAGAGAATTCAGGCAATTCACGGCCAAAGTGTCCGTAGCAGGAAGATTTCTGGTAGATGGGTCTCTTGAGATCCAGACGTTTGGTAATAAAATAGGGACGCAAGTCGAACACGTCGCGCACAGCTTTGGTAAGTTGTTCGTCCGGGATATCACTGCTGCCTTGAGAGGAAACGAGTACGCTCACTGGTTCTGCCACTCCTATGCAATAGGCAATTTGCACTTCACAGATGGGGGCTAGGCCTGCAGCTACAACATTTTTGGCGATATATCGTCCCATATAGGCACCAGAACGGTCGACCTTGGAAGGATCTTTTCCTGAAAATGCGCCTCCACCATGATGGCCACTGCCGCCATAGGTATCCTGGATAATCTTGCGCCCGGTCAGACCACAGTCGCCCATGGGGCCCCCCACTACAAAGCGGCCTGTAGTATTGATAAATATCTCACAGGTTTTTGCATCAAAATAACCGGAAGGCTCAAGAACGGGACGGATGACGTATTTTTTGACGGCATCGGCTACATCTGCCTGACTGGCAGATGCGGCGTGTTGTGTGGAAACTACAACATTATTAATGCGTACGGGCTTCCCGTCATTGTATTCAAAGGAAACCTGTGTTTTACCATCTGGACGGAAAAAATCTACAGTACCGTCTTTTCGTACTTTGGCAAGTTGTTGGGAGAGCTGGTGCGCCCAGTAGATAGGAGCTGGCATGAATGTAGACGTTTCATTGCAGGCATAGCCAAACATCATGCCCTGATCGCCGGCTCC
>JAFTDG010000075.1 GCA_017454325.1 Desulfovibrio sp.
CACTTTCTCGACTATGTGGCTGGTAATGCAGCGGAGGGACCACTTACGCACGATATTGACGCCGAAGTAGCCCGTGTGAAGCAACATGACGAAACAAAGGCGGAATATATGACACTTTCAGCACTGCTCGCTGACGAGCGTTATGAAGGCAAGATGATGGAAGAGTTAGCTGAAGGAAAGGCCGAAGGAAGGGCTAAAGCAAATGCGGAATGGTTGCAAAAATTTTGTTGTGTCACTTCCTTCCATAAGCGGCATCATGGTCAGGGCTAATTGTGAGGAAATGGAGAATGTTCCCTTCCCTGAAAGCCGTCGCCCTGCACGAACGTGTGATCCGTACAGTGTAGATGGCAGTTATCCCCGAAGGCGGTTTCACACTGGCTACCTTCTCCCACCTCAGCCCTTTGTCACAGTACACTTCTGGCCACGTCATGGCGCGCAGTTTTCTCAATGTATCCAGCGCTGCCATCTTTTCGGCTTTGGGGAGAGAAAACAATGCTTCCTGAAATACAGGGTTGTTGAGGTCAAGCAACACCGTCTGCTCATCTGGCATCTGCTGTCTCACTGGCAAGACGTTGCAACACCGCATCAGTATTGTCAGATGACGTACCGTGGTCGGCCGCCCACGACATGGCGGCTTGGAGCCTCTCACGCTGTCCAGATTCGTGGAGCCAACGTTCGTTATGGGGAATCACATCGGCCGTGCGGATGAGCCAGACGCCGGCTTCCGGGGCCTCAACAAGAACCTGTTGCCCGGCGAACTCCTTCCCTAATGAAATTTGCCCATTTGTTCCAATGGTCTTGACGATGGGTTGCCTGATCATTCATACATTCCTAAGTTACAAAATTACTACCGCACAAAACAAAAGGCGTCAAATCCTGTAACTATCAGTAGCGAGAGGTGCTCACCCAAATTCGGACAAGTAGGATAGCCTGAACTTGTCGCAGGGAGGAGAGCGCCTCTCCTCTCAGCGCCATTCAACGCAGGTTAATATATTTATGTGTCTGCAGTGAAAGCCGCCAATTACGTTCCATACAAAGTCGAACACACAATGCAGTAGCTGCAGATTCTTGATTTACCGGCTGCAGACGAATCCTTTCTGCCGGCAGGGAAGCCAAATGGCCAGCATGACGTTGTACATCCTCCATAGTCCGCACAGGAAGCTTAATTTCATCAGCTTTGCTCCAATTTGCTTCCATAACAGGCTTTGCCTTGGGCGAAAGCGTCACCCATGTACCGTATGCGCATTCTATAGGACACGTCCCACTGGTTTCAATCTGCACCTGCATGCCAGCTTGAAGTAAATCCCTCGTCAGATCCATAATAGGTTGAGCACACGGCTCTCCACCGGTAAGCACTACATGCTGCAAGAGTCCTCTTCGGGCCAACACTTCCTGAACAAGCCATGTTTCTTGGGCAAGAGTGAAAGCTGAACTTATGTCTGTCTTGCAAAATACAAGGAGATCATTATCCGACAAACGGTCTTCAACCCTCAGCCCAAGAGCATAGCCAGTATCACACCATGGACAGCCGACAGTACATCCCTGGAGGCGTATAAATATCGCGGGGGTGCCTGCCCAATACCCTTCCCCTTGAATGGAATGGAAGACTTCATTTACAAGGAGATGCGTCTTCAACCACGGCTCCAGCACGCTGAGCTGCCATCCGTTTCATGCACAACCACCTTGTCTATACGCAGATCTTCGAGCATGCCGGCTTCGCGGATTACGGAAGGAAAAAACTCCTCGCCCAAATATGCGGCCATGTTTTCAGCCGTAGGATTAAAAGGCACAGGGCACAAAGAATCATCATCCAGCACACTAGCAAGCTTTGCGCACAAAGGATCTTTTGTATATAGTAGCGTACGATGATCCCAGACAGCATCTAACGAACCGAACAATATCTTCTTAATTTCAGCGAAATCGGCAATCATGCCCAATCGATTTACCTGGGGTGCAGAAAGCGTCGCTTCTATACGGTAGTTATGCCCATGCAAGCGTTCACACCTACCATCGTAATCGTAAAGGCGATGTGCAGATGAGATAACGTGTTCGCGGGTAATCTGCATCATTGAGAATGTCTCCTTTAAGAATTTCATAAACGCTCTAACGTATGCCTGCAAGCCTATCTTCAAGGCTCGTTACAACGCAAAAGCTCTCTTGCCTTATTAAAACCTTTTTTTTCGGGGAATACCATGCGCGTCATCTATAATCCGGGAATGGATCCAACGTGGAATCTGGCCGCTGAAGAATGGCTTCTTATGCATACCCATGAGGATATTTTCATGCTCTGGCGCAACGCAAGATCCGTTATCGTTGGACGCAATCAGAACACACTTGCCGAAATCAATCTGAACTATGTGCGGCAACACAATATTCCTGTTGTGCGTCGACTCACCGGCGGCGGTGCTGTTTTTCACGATCCCGGCAACCTAAATTTTACCTACATCAGCCGCTATGCAGGTAGTTGCGGGCTGGATTTCCACCGCTTCGCCACACCTGTTATTACTGCACTTCAATCCATGGGTGTACCTTGCAGTTTCAACGGGCGTAATGACATCATAGCAGATGGCAAAAAAATATCCGGCAATGCACAGTATATTTCCGGTAATCGAGTCTTACACCATGGAACCCTATTATTTTCGTCACAACTTGAAGATATGGCCAATGCTCTGCGACCGAATACAGCAAAATTCTCTGGCAAGGCCGTCAAGAGTGTACGTACACGCGTTGGCAATATTATTGATATGCTGCCCAGCCCCATGCCCATTGAAGAGTTTTCCACAACATTGCTGCAGCAAATGGCCAAAGATCAGCCCATAGAAGAGCTTAGTGCAGAAGAAAAGGAAAAAATTGAAAATCTAGCGACTAAATACCGCAGTTGGGAATGGAATTACGGTCATTCTCCACGTTATGATATAAGACGTATCACGAGGACTGCCGGAGGTACAATTGATGTACACATTACTGTACGCCACGGCCTGATTGTAGGCGTACGCCTTTACGGCGATTACTTTGGCATACGAGATGTGGCAGAACTGGAGGCAGCTCTACTTGGCTGCCATCACGAGGTTCAAGCTCTGGCCGATCTGCTGGCAAAGCTACCACTTTCCGAGTACATGCAGGGTGTGCATGCAAGCACCCTGGCAGCCTGCATGGTATAACTCTTTTACTCGGTGCAGGCACAAATGGCATAAGATAGAAAACGTCGCAGATCTTCGTTACATCGGCCAAGCACTGTTCCATGCTTGTTAATCAGAGATCATACGCGGATTCGATTCCCTAATACCTGTCATAAATACCTGCACAGCTTCTGCAACCAGCCTAATGAAGATCCCCATGACCTGTTCGGGAGAGCGCCCTATAGCTGTAGCAAATTTCGCAACTGTTTGCTCGTCACCAATGGCCTTGTAAAATTCTTCAATGCCGTGGTTGCACACCACAGGGTCCAAAGATTTTTTGCACATTTCGTGCAGAGGTTGCAGCGCATCATCAAACTGTTGCCTGCTCATATAATTGCTGTCTGTATCCACAATCTCCCAAAATTTTTCCTGTGTGGCATACTCCAGCAGTATGACAAGACAGATCATGTCATAGTACCCACGGTTCCCCGGCGATGCCACCATGCCACCAATAAGATTAAGCGCAGCACCAATCTCCCGAGACTTGGAACGCATGCCACCAGAAACATCCGGAGATGCAAATCTATCCCGCCGCAACTGTGAATCGCGACGCCTCTCTGAATACCGCACCTGCGCCTTTTCAATTGCTTGTGCAAAACATTGGGAACGGGACTCTTCGGGCTGTTTGCGACACTCGCGGAAATCATCCAGAGGGGCAGACAAACAGGGAACTGCAAAACCTACTATAAGCAAAAAAAATACCATCTTCATTTGTTTAAAAAAATTTCTGCAATGCAAAAGACAAAACAAATTTCTGCTTTCTTCAGAATATCCTTGCAAATTCTTGTCCATATGCTGTGCTCACCATCCTATGATTAGGGCTCTTGAAGATACCTAGGCACTGGGCCATCGTACTGTTTGAATAGATCGCTCATCAGCTATCAATGGAGCCTTCTGGCTGGATAAAGTTGTCGACGTCTCCTCCGGCTGAGATTTTATGCCGCCGCTAAGCATCGCCTTCTTAAACACTTCACCTGTGCGAGCAAAAAGATTTGTAAGGATTGAATTGGAAACCAACATGCCACTGCGGGTAAGGCGCATGTAGCCGTTACGTATTCGGATAAGCCCATTTTCATGCAAGGCTTGTACAAGGCGCTTATGGTCACGCATAAAATCACGTCCGGTCATGTCATGATAAGTTTTTATACGCAAACCACGTGTAGTGCGCAGGCGTAACATGATCATTTCCAGTACACGCGTTTCCAGCCCGAGTTCTTCCACCTCACTGCCCAAGGAACCTTCGCGTATGCGTGTATTCCAGGCCGCCTGATTGGCAGGGCTTGTCCAGCGACGATTATTAATGGTGGACGTCGCAGACGGACCAAGCCCAAGATAATCCATGCCCTCCCAGTAACCCATGTTATGATGGCACTGAAAGCCCATACGGGCGTAATTAGAAATTTCGTATTGAAGATAACCATGCTGTTCCAGTAAAGATGCACCTTCCATAAACATGATGTTCTGGTCGCGCTCAGGAGGCAACATAAGGCGGCCTTTCTCCACGTCCTGTTCCAATGGAGTACCCGGTTCCAGCGTAAGCCCATAGGCAGAGATGTGGTCGGGGGACATGCGGATAACATCCTTGAGAGTCTGCAGCCACTGACGTACGCTCTGCCCTGGTAATCCCCACATAAGATCCACACCAATGTTGGCGAAACCAGCCTCTCGTGCCAAAAAGGCAGCATGCAGGCTGTCCATGGCCTTATGAGGACGCCCCAGGGTATGCAATAACGTTTCATCCAAGGTCTGTATGCCAATGGAAAGGCGATTTATGCCTGCGTCCAGGTACTGTGCTGCACGATGCCCCCCGCGCAACGATTCAGGATTTGCCTCCAGTGTAACTTCAGCCTTGGGAATTAGCGAAAAAAATTTAGCCAGTCGTTCCAGAATCAGACCGATGATGCGTGGCGGCAAGAGACTTGGCGTGCCACCGCCAAAAAAAACGCTTTGCACTTCACTGCCACCGAAACGGTCTCCCCAATAGGCCAATTCTTTAAAAAGCGTGTCCACATAATCACGAACAAGAGGCGAAGACAGCGGATCGACGCCTCGCCCCAATGGGTTGGAAAAAAAAGCACAGTAGCGACACCGCGAACGACAGAAAGGGACATGAATATATACAAGCATGGAAAATCCTGAACGGCATGCCATGAGAATTGGACACTGCAGTTCGGTACATACAGGAATCAACTTTGTGGCTACCGCAACCTGCCAGCCATCACCCTTGGCAAACACGCCTCGTCGAAGTATATTATTTTTTTACTGCACGGCGCAAGTCTGTCTGCTGGGCAGGAGTCGTACCTAACCACCCACAGGAACGCTTATATGGACATACGTTTTCAAAATCTCGGCCCAGACCAGTGGAAAGGTGATATATTGTTGGCCCCTGCCTGTCAGGGAGACGTACTGCCCTCATGCTGCCCCCAACTGGATAAAGCCGCGCCCTGGCTGGCTGTGGCACCCGCCTTGCGCGACTTCACGGGCAAAAAAGAAGAACTCTTGCTGTTACACGGCCATCCGGAATTACCCATACCACGGGTTCTGGCTGTGGGACTTGGACGAAGAGAAACTGTTGACTGCAATATCGTACGTAATGCTATAGCAAATGCTGTACGTTTCTGCCACAAACGGGGTTATGTTTCACTTGTTCTGCCCGAAGCACTGCTGACCCCCCTACCAGGCGGAAAGGAACGTTTACTTGAGGAATGTATCTGCGCCGCGCAATTAGCCCTGTACCGCTTCACAAAGCTGAAAAAACCAGATCCTGACGATACTCCCGACCCACAGTGGCTGGCCGTAGCTTTTGACAGGCCGGAAACATCGAGTGCTGGACAGGCCGCTGCACGGCGTGGTGAAACAGCTGCGAAGGCCGTAATACTGGCCCGTGATTTTGCTGCCATGCCACCCAATTTTTTATCACCTGCCTTTTTAGCAGAACGTGCAAGCGAACTGGCACAAGAAAAGGGACTTGCCTGTACCGTGCTGGATGAAGAAGGCCTACGCAGCGAGGGTATGGGATGCCTTCTTGCCGTTGGAAAAGGTTCGTCGCGTCCACCACGACTTATTGTACTGGAGCATGTCCCTGCAGGGTGTGAACAGGCTCCCCCCCTCATTCTCGTTGGTAAAGGTATTACCTTTGATTCCGGTGGCATCTGCCTCAAACCTGCTGCCAATATGTATCAAATGAAAGCCGATATGACAGGTGCAGCAGTTGTTTTGGCCACGCTTGCAGCTTTAGCCGAAGAGCATATTTCCCACCGTGTAGTAGGACTGCTGGCCTGCGCAGACAACATGCCCAGTGGTGCTGCCATGCGCCCTGGCGATGTTGTATGCGCAGCAAACGGCGATAACGTGGAGATTCAGAATACAGATGCTGAAGGGCGTTTGGCCCTGTGTGATGCTCTCACCTATGCCCAAAACCACTGGACACCTGCCGCCATTGTGGACATAGCCACCCTCACCGGGGCCTGTGCCGTAGCACTTGGTTCGCAGCTGGCAGGTATCTTCTGCGATGATGCGGCACTCACAGATCAAATCCGTGCTTCAGGTGGAGTCAGTGGAGAGGAATACTGGCCATTACCACTATGGAAACCTTATAACGAATCTCTCAAAAGCGAAGTGGCTGACATCTGCCACACGGGTCCACGTGAAGGCGGAGCCATCAATGCGGCCCTCTTTTTGCAGCATTTCGTGCAAAAAGGGGTACGCTGGGCACATCTGGATATCGCCGGCGTAGACTGGGCTGCCAAGGCTACTCCATTGACTCCGGTAGGGCCCACTGCCTTTGGCGTACGTACTCTGCTCAATCTTGCCCGGGGAGGCGTGCAATGAAGGTTATTCTGATTGGCGCCGGTCCTGGTGATCCTGGTCTCCTGACGCTCAAAGGGCGTGAAATGCTCGCCGCAGCTGATGTAGTAGTATATGACGCATTGGCCAACGAGAGCCTTTTGCAGTATGCCCGCCCTGATGCAGAAAAAATTTATGTGGGGAAGGTGGCGGGCGATCATGCCCTGCCGCAACAGGAAATCAATGCCCTGCTTGTGCAAAAAGCCAAGGAAAATAAAGTGGTAGCCCGACTCAAAGGAGGAGATCCCTTCATTTTCGGGCGCGGAGGAGAAGAGGCGGAAGTATTGGCAACTGCTGGCGTACCCTTTGAGGTGATCCCTGGAATCAGCAGTACTATCGCTGCCCCTGCCTATGCAGGAATTCCCCTGACACACAGAGATATGGCTTCTTCTGTGACCATTATCACGGGCCATGAGAATCCAGACAAACCAGGTTCCGCCCATAACTGGAAGGCCCTTGCTGCCAGCGCCTCCACGCTTGTCTTTGTTATGGGCATGAAGAATCTTCCGGACATCGTGCACAATCTGATTGCTGCCGGTATGGATTCCACAACCCCTTCCGCACTCATATACCGAGGCACCACATCTGCACAGCGCAGCCTTGCCACCACACTGGCTGAACTACCTCGCGCAGCAAGGGAGGCCCACTTCACCAATCCTTCTATTATTCTGGTAGGGAAGGTGGCAAGCCTTCGCAACACACTAAACTGGTTTGAAAAAAAGCCTCTCTTCGGTGTCAGTGTTGTTGTTACCCGTGCACGAGAGCAGGCCAGCGAGTTGGCCCAAAGCCTGGCTGTACTGGGAGCTGAAGTTATACAATGCCCAACAATCGAAATCCATCCTCTTCGTGACTATACTGCGCTGGATACGGCAATAGCCGCACTTAGCAGCTATCACTGGTGCATTTTCACATCAGTCAACGGGGTGCGCTATTTTTGGCTGCGCATGCAGAAGCTCGGGCTGGACAGTCGTGCCTTATACAATACCAAAATTGCCGCCATCGGCCCGGCCACGGCCGCAGCTTTACGCGACCATGGTATTGAACCAGATGTGATTCCTTCACGCTATATGGCCGAGGGCATAGTGGCATGCCTGCTGTCCAGTGAAAACGGTCATGTAAAGGGAAAACATTTTCTTCTGCCGCGTGCAGCCAAGGCCCGAGAAGTGCTTCCCGACGAACTGCGAAAAGCCGGGGCCATGGTAGATGTTATCCCGGCCTATGAAACCGTAGCCGCACAAGAGCACAAGAACGAGGTTCTGGCACGGTTGAAGGCGGGGACTCTGTCCTGTGTCACGTTCGGCTCATCCTCAACGGTAGAAAACTTTCTCTCTGTCATTCCTGCTGCGATGTTACGCGACCATCCAGAGACAAAACTGGCCGCCATTGGCCCTGTGACCGCAGATACCCTGCGCAGGCATAATCTGACCTGCGACATTATGCCAGAAAAGTACACCATACCGGCACTAATAGAAGCACTGCAAACGTTCTTTGCGAGGTAGCTATGCCCTGCAATATCGCCATACTGGCTTCAGGCAGCGGAACCAATGCTCAGGCCATGATTGATAAAGTCACTGCCGGCCTGCTGGATGTCAATATCGCGCTCATCATCTGTAACCGTCCTGGAGCGGGCGTGATCGCACGGGCACAAAAGGCAGGAGTACCCTGCCTAGTGCTGGATCACAACACCTTTCCAGACAGGGAAAGCTATGATCTCAAGCTGGTAGAGGCATTACATGCAGCCGGGGTGGAACTGGCTGTACTGGCTGGCTATATGCGTCTGCTCTCTGCGGCATTTCTAAAAGCTTTTCGTGGCAGGGTGATAAATCTCCACCCCGCTCTGCTGCCCAGTTTTCCCGGGGTCCACGGCGGCAGAGATGCCCTTGCCTATGGAGTCAGGATTTCAGGCTGCACAGTGCATTTTGTAGAGGAACAAATGGACAGTGGCCCAGTCATCATCCAAGCGGCGGTACCTGTCAATCCTGATGAGAGTGAGGAAACCCTTATGGAACGTATACATGCCATGGAGCACCGCATCTATCCGCAAGCAGTGCAGTGGCTGGCTCAAGGGCGTATCAGTATACATGGCCGGCAGGTTCATCTGGCCCCCGGCACTGCATCCCCTACCGTCAACAATAATGACGGCTGCCTGATCTGGCCACCGCTTGAAGAAGGTTTTTAGCTCCCCCAAACATCAATACTGTGCATAACGAAAGACACATATACATAGGTCATATATCTACAGTCTGTCAGTAGACGACGCTATAGGACATTACCTCCGGTCTGTGGAAAAAAAATTCCACGCGGCGATTCATGGCACGGCTCTGTTCATCAATCCCAGGCTTCAGTGGACGCGTATCACCATACCCTACAGCACGCATACGTGTGGGCTTGATGCCGTGTTCCGCCAGATAATGCACCATGGCAGAGGCGCGTGCGCCAGAAAGCTCCCAAGCTGAGGGATAGGGAGATTTTGCCTCCATACTGTCTGCATGCCCGCGTACCACAAGGTAGAGATTATACTCATTCATCATCTTCTGAACTGATTCGAGAACGCGCTGTCCCTCTGGCAGAAGTTTTACGCTGCCGGGGGGGAACATCACATCCGAATTAACACGCAGCTGAATGCCCACATCATCAGCGCTGATGCCGGATGCACTTTGCGGTACAGCATCAGCCATGAGCATCTGTTTCATTTTTTGTGCTATGGCGTAATGGGATTTCTCCACTTCACTGATCTTCAGATCGCGGGCATCAATTTTATCCGTATTCTGAATAAAAGGATTGTTGGAAACAGGCGATGTGGCGCTGGAGTCGAAATTTCGCTCACCCCTGAAATAGGCTGCCAACCCTGCCTTTGTTTCCGGTGGAACCATGTTCAATATCCACATGAGCAGAAAAAAAGCCATCATGGCCGTGACAAAGTCTGCATAGGCAACTTTCCATGCACCGCCCATTGGGCCCTCCTCACTGTTTGGTTGCGACCTGCAGTCGTTCCACCTGATACAGAATATCCTGATACCCCGCATCAGGATGATATCATAACGCATATCCCGGGGTGATGCAAAAACTGATTCCCATGGCATTCCGCCGGTCTATGTAAAACAAAAGGCGCAACGAACAACAGCCGTGCGCCTTTCACAATATATTTTTTTGTCCTATTAACCACTCTTTAACTTTTCTTCCATTTCCGCAAAAGTCGGACGGAAGGGATAGGGTATGGCACGGCGACCGTATTCCACGGCAATCAATGGTGTGGAACCGCGAATGGCA
Source organism: Desulfovibrio sp. (assembly GCA_017454325.1). Classification (GTDB taxonomy): domain Bacteria; phylum Desulfobacterota; class Desulfovibrionia; order Desulfovibrionales; family Desulfovibrionaceae; genus Desulfovibrio. The sequence goes on from JAFTDG010000075.1 coordinate 10,296, forward strand.
GCGGCCACGGCCTCCTTGATAGCATGGTAATAAAAATGCTCTTCCGCTGCGAAATTCTCCAGCTTGGAACCCATAGGGCCAAAAAAGCCATAACAGGCCAAAATACCTAAAAAGGTACCCACCATGGCTGCGCCAATATGATGCCCCAGCACTTCCGGCGGCTCGTTGATCTTCCCCATAGTTACGACAACGCCGATAACGCAGGCAACAATGCCCATACCAGGCAAGGATTCGGCCATATGCGAAACGGAATGCGCGGGCAACAGACTCTCTTCCTGAATGGTTTCAATATCCAGATCCATGAGGCTATCAATATCCGCGGGGTCGCCCGTAGTCAGATAGACACGCAGGGTATCGCCAATAAAGTTGACGACGGTACTGTTCTTTGTGACATTTGGATACTTGGTAAAAATAGGGCTGGATTCCGGTTTCTCCACATCACTTTCAATGCTGATAACGCCATCACGATGCATTTTGGAAAAGAGTGCGTAGAGCAACGCAAGTGTTTCCAGATAACGCGCTTTACTGGAACCAGGATCGGCAAAGAGTCGCTTCAGATTTTTGAGAATGAGACCGAATGTGTATTTTGTCTGCCCGGCAAAAAACGCTCCCAACCCGCTGCCCAAAATGATAAGAAGTTCGGCAGGTTGCACCATCACGCCCCAATCGCCATGGGACATGGTATAGCCCCCAGCTACGCAACCGCAAACGATGATGATGCCTATAAGTAAATACATTACCGTACCTGTGTATGGAGTCGTTGCAGGGCAACTATCGCTTACAACGTCAAGAGAATAAAAATCTTTAGCCCTGCAAGGGGTAAATACCATCGTCAAAGACACGATTCCATACTCGACACGCTGGCAGATGCACCTTCTGCCCCTGCGCTGAAAAGATTTCGTGCCCCCTCTAACCTGCGGCGGAGGCGATTCTATCATGCCATTCTCCATATCGCAACGCTTGCGTCCTGCTTTCGGGGGGATGACGGACAAATGGCTTTTACGTTACAAATAGCCAATGAAAACGCCCCCCTCTCCCGTCCAAAAATGCAGACTGCCACCGGCCCTGATGTTCCAGGGCACAAGTTCAAATGCGGGCAAAAGCCTCCTCACGGCGGCACTGTGCCGTCTGCTGACCAGAGAGGGACTGCGCGTAGCCCCCTTTAAAGCTCAGAACATGTCACTTAATTCCTTTGTGACTGCCGACGGCGAAGAGATGGGCCGAGCCCAGGCAATACAGGCCGCGGCGTGCGGGCTTGATGCAGATGTGCGTATGAATCCTGTTTTGCTCAAGCCCACATCGGATACGGGCTCGCAGGTTATTGTGCTCGGCAGGCCCGTAGGGTACATGCGCATAAAAGCATACTTTCACTACAAGCCGCAGGCATGGAAGGCCATATGCCGTGCTTATCACAGCCTCGCAGCAGAAGTTGATGTCATGGTCCTGGAGGGCGCGGGCAGTCCTGCTGAAATAAACCTTCGGCAGCATGATATTGTCAACATGCGTATGGCCCGCTATGCCGGGGCCAAGGTTGCCCTGGTGGCTGACATTGACCGCGGTGGTGCATTCGCTGCTCTGGCCGGAACTATGACACTGCTGTCACGGGCTGACCGGGCCAGAGTGGCCGGTTTCGTTCTCAATAAGTTTCGGGGAGATGCTTCACTGCTCGATACTGCTCTGCAAACCGTCACCCGCCGCACAGGGAAACCATTCCTTGGCATTGTGCCTATGCTGGACAATTTATGCCTTCCTGAAGAGGATTCTGTAAACTTCAAGGCCGGGCTAACTCCCGGTCTCTGTCGGGATAGCACTTCCGTAAACCCAGCGTGCGTTGATATTGTTGTTCCAGATTTGCCGCACATAAGCAATGTCACAGATCTGGATTCTCTACGTGCAGAAGCGTACGTAAACGTGCGCATTGTACGTCAACCTGAACAATGGGGAAGCCCGCATATGGTGATAGTGCCGGGCAGCCGCAACACAGCTGAAGACATGCGCTGGCTGCGTACTGTCGGCCTTGAAGAACGCATCAAATCGTTTGCCAGTAACTGCCTTGAAAAAGGACATGGCATGCTTATTGGCATCTGCGGTGGTCTGCAAATGCTGGGCACACACATTGACGATCCATTGAACCTGGAGTCGGGGGGACTCGAGCAGGCTCTTGGCATTTTGCCACTATCTACACAACTTCACGCCACAAAATGCTTACGTCGAACAACATGTACACCAGATGTATCACTTGTGGGGGAGATAAAAAAAGTATTCCTCACCGGCTACGAAATCCACCACGGCGTAACAACAATGCATAAAGCCCCTTGCAAGGCGTCAGAAATATCACTGCGTGAACTTCTGCATGATACCGACGGGCGCCCACTGGGATGGGGACAGTGTGACAAGCAAGGGTGTGCCCGCATATGGGGAACATATTTGCACGGACTGTTTGACACCGATGTCTTCCGCCACAAATTGCTCAACACCATAAGACGTGAAGAAGGATTGCCTGTGATGCCAGGGCATCCCTATAAGTTAGGGCCAGAACTGGACCGGCTTGCCGATGCCGTAGCGTCGGCATTGGACATGCCTGCCATCTTTGCCTTGCTGGGCTTGAGATGATAGTTCAGCATCATACTATCAGGCATTTTGCCTTTGGGCTCAGATCTGCCACAGGCAATTACGTTTTCCACTGACTTAATAACACTCCCGCCAGAATCAACAAGGTACCACCGTATTGCATGGGTAGCAGGCTTTCACCAAGCAAACTCACACCACAGAGAAGGGCGAATACGGGAATAAGATTCACATAAGCGGCAGCTTTTCCCGCTGAAAGCCTCTTGACACCAAAGTTATACATGCCATATCCGGCAAAGGTCACAATGCCGCCGAGATAGAGTACACATGCCCATGGCAGCCATGGTGGAAATTCTCTACCAAGGGAAAGCAATACCTCTGTTTGTGGAAAAAATAATGTCAACAGGCAAAAAAAGACCATGCCTACGGCCGACTGCACTGCAGTAATAGTCATGGCACCATACACGCCTGAAAGGTAACGAGCCAGCACGGTATAACCAGCAGCACAGCACATGGCCAACCCTTCGAGCATATTACCCAGCAGGGGATTAATGGCTTTTTCATCAGACTCAGCAGCCAGAGAAAGCCAGACTACACCGGTCACAGCCAGGAAAAAGCCGATCCACATGCGTTTTCCCGCCTGTTCATGCAGAAAGATAAAGGCCGCCGCTGCAACCAGCAATGGCAGTAGTGAGGTAATCATGCCCGCCTGTGAGGCAGTGGTCAGCCTGAGGGCATGTGTTTCAAAAAGAAAGTACAAACAGGGTTCACACAGCCCCATGAGGAGCAGTGCTCCCCAGTGACCATTGGTCAACAGCTCACGCCAGATACGTGGCCACAACGGCAGAAAGACCACACACGCCACAGACATACGGCCAGCCATGGTCTGCTGTGGGCTCAAAGCCGTAAGTGCGACACGCAGAGCGACAAAGGTGGAGCCCCAGAAAGCCATGGCTGTCAGCAGAGCCAGATGCGGTGCAAGGCGTCGAATGACAGAACACATGGGACAGAGCCGTTCCTCCTGAATGATGGCGGATGCTTTTTGTGGCAGCCTATGGTACATTCTCCTGAAGTTCAAGTCATTGAGGTCATCGGCAATTTCCTGCAGGAAAGGCACGACGGATGGGGAAAGAATGAAGACTGTATTCTGTCTTGATGATAAGATACGCTATCTGATCCTGCTCAAAGTTGCAGTGCGCTCCCTCCGTGCCATACAGGGAGATGACGCCCCCTGTCTCTGCCTTTATGCCGGGCATGATTCCACCATGCTTGATGCTCTAGCTGCGGAACGCATTCCTGTGGCACGGTACACACCACGGCTTGACCCTTCCGGCTTTACCCCCCTGGGGCAGGCCTGTGCAGGGTGCTTCCTCAAACTCGAACTGGCACTGGTGCCCGAACTGGCCAACGATGATATGGCACTGTACTGTGATACGGATGTTCTTTTTTATCGCCCGTTGGAAGAATTGTTTACGCAAAGGCCCACCTATATGGGAATGGCGCGCGAATACACAGCCCCCTTCTACCACGAGCACAAAACGCTTTCCTATACCTACAGGCAGCAACGCTATGTAGTGCCCATGCCTTTTCCCATCTGGACTTTTTCCAGTGGTGTTTCCCTGTTTAATCTGACAAGGCTTCGCAAGCACGGTCTTATTGATCATTTTCTGGCATTTTGTGCCGCAAACGAATCTCGCATCGGCAATTTGGATCAATCCCTGCTCAATTATTTTTTTGGGAAGCGCATCACAAGGCTGGACGACTGCTGGAACTGCCCCCCCTACCGCAACGAGTGCCGCGATACTGCCCACATTGTGCATTTTCACGGTCCTAAACCTTGGGAAACAGGAAATAACAGATTGGCCGACTTGCGCATCAACCACTTTTCTTACATGCGTGACGTGTGGATGGATTACCTAACGCCTGAAGAACGAGAACTTGTACACAGTTTTTGCTGACACTGTTAAATTTTTCGCCGCACAGCCTTTCTGTGTGGCCTGAAGTATTTGACGCAATAGCCGATAAGAGGGACACTAATGTGCTATGGCGTTACAGGACGGGTCCCACCGAGGGGCCTTCGATTTTGCTCTGGATGGCTTTAGCGTTGAACAGTCTGAACAACGCCGATTATCAAGGGAGGCTTCCATGACGGAAACAATGGATGCGGCGCACGCGCCACAACAGGAAACGCAGATTCCCGACGAGCAAGAGCACGAGGATGACCTCATTCAGCTGGTCACCTTCCGTATCAGCGAGGAAGAATTCGGCGTGGACATCCTTTCCGTACAGGAAATCATACGGCCCATCCAGATTACCATGGTGCCACACGCTGCAACCTTTATTGAAGGCGTCATCAATCTACGGGGCAAGGTCATCCCGGTTATTAACATGCGCACACGCTTCAGCCTGCCCTCTGTAGAGCACGATAGTAACACGCGCATCGTTGTCATGGAATTCGACCAAAAGATTGTAGGTATCTTGGTGGACGGCGTTTCAGAGGTCCTGCGGATTCCTTCCTCCACCATTGAACCAGCACCTCCAGTGGTGTGTGGTGTCGGTTCCGAATATATCAGGGGAGTAGGCAGGTTGGCTGACCGGCTGTTGATTCTACTTGACCTCGACACATTATTGAGCGACATGAGCGCTGAAGCGGCATAACCAGGTCAATGCACCGGAACGACCGGGGGAAGACCTGTAGTATTGAAGGGCAAATTCCCGAGCCGCTTGCAGGAGGCCTTATGTCCATGCGTCTTTCCCGGTCCATTGTGGGAGAAGCGGAAGCCCGTGCCGTAAGTCGTGTACTTCTTGAAGACGGCTACCTTGGCATGGGGGCTGAGGTGTGTCGGTTTGAAGAAGACGTGGCACATTATCTTGGCGTGAAACCACAGCAGATTGTCTCAGTTAATACCGGCACAGCAGCCCTGCATCTGGCAGTGGAGGCTGTAGCGGCACAATGCCATGTCAACGGGAGGAAACCCGAAGTCCTGGTGCCATCGCTCACCTTTGTTGCTTCTTTTCAAGCCATTACAGCCGCCGGTTGCGTACCGGTAGCCTGTGACGTCCTCCCCGATACAGGCACTCTTGACATTGAAGATGCTGCTCGCCGCTTAACCCCTGCGACCATTGCCATCATGCCCGTGGATTATGCCAGCAACCCGTGGCACATTGATGACGTGCTTGCTTTCGCGCACAAAAATGGCTTGCGTGTTGTGGAAGACGCTGCCCATGCCTTTGGCTGCAGAAGTCTGGGACGCAAGGTTGGCAGTTTTGGCGACGTGGTCTGTTTCAGCTTCGACGGCATAAAGAATATCACCTGCGGTGAAGGTGGCTGTCTTGTATCTTTTGATACTGAAGTTGCACGCATGGCTTCTGACGCCCGTCTGCTTTCAGTGGAAAATGATGCGCAAAAACGCTTTGCCGGGACGCGCTCCTGGGATCCGGATGTCAAACGGCAGGGCTGGCGCTATCATATGAGTAACATTATGGCCGCCATCGGACGTGTGCAGCTGAGCAGACTGGAAAAAGAATTTATCCCTTCCCGTCGCAGACTGGCCGCCATCTATGAACAACGGCTCGCCGGCATGGACGGGCTGGCCCTGCTCAAGACAGATCCGGAAGATTTTGTGGTACGCCACATCATGCCCGTTCGCGTCCTGCAGGGACGCAAGGATGCTGTAAAAAAAGCACTGGCTACCCGAGACATCCCTACCGGTGTGCATTACAAACCCAATCACCTGCTGAGCTATTTCAAGGAAAGTGCCCGATCGCCCCTGCCTGCGACAGAACAGCTCTACAGTGAACTTGTTACATTACCGCTGCATCCAGGCCTGATCCCGCAGGATGTGGAAGAAGTTTGCGCTGCTGTCAAGGCTGCCCTTGATTAACTGTCCAACCATGAATACTCCTTTTTTGACGCAGAGATGGGCCGATCTGCGTACATTTGTGCATGATCTGCTGGCACGCCGCTGGGTTCGCTTTGGCCTTGTGGGTGGTGCTGCAACCCTGTGCTATGGTCTTTTGGGCTTGTTTTTCGTTACTGTCTGTGCCCTGCCAGCGCTGCTGGGCAATGCCCTTGCCTATGCCCTCAGTTTTATTGTTTCGTACTGTGGTCAATGCCTCTGGACTTTTCGCGCCGGAGGGACTGACGGACACCGTGTAATGTTGCCACGCTTTGCAGCTACGCAAGGCATCGGGTTGGGCTGCAATTCCCTGATCATCTGGCTGCTCATGACCGCAGGTATGCGCTATGAAACAGCCATGCCCATAGCCATATTGCTTGTACCCGTTATGGTCTATACACTGTGCAAATACTGGGTATTTCGATCCGCCGCCCTCGGTAAAAAGAACGCCGTTTGTGGAGAAATCTCTCGCACAAAATAATTTTTTCCTGGATCACTCGCGTGTCGCCAAGGAGAATCCATGTCTGCTCCTGCCGTTTCTGTAATTATGAACTGTCTGAACAGCGCTCATGATTTGCGTCAGGCCATGGACAGCCTCATGGCCCAGACTTTTACTGATTACGAAGTAGTATTTTGGGACAATTGCTCCACTGACGAGAGTCCTTCCATTGCACAAAGCTATGGCGAGCAGGTGCACTATTTCAGGGGTACTGATACTGTACCCCTGGGTCAGGCGCGCAATCTGGCACTGGCACAGGCCCACGGACGCTATCTGGCCTTTCTGGACTGTGACGATCTGTGGCTACCGCACAAACTTGAACGCCAGGTTGCGCTGTTTGCAGCAAATCCCAAGGTAGGACTGGTCTGTACGGATACAGAAATTTTTGACGGCAGTCGCATCTTCAGAAAAATTTTCACTGAAAGTGCACCTGCCAGGGGCATGGTATTTGCTGAGCTGCTGCAGAGGCAGTGGATTTCCATGTCTTCGGCCATGCTACGACGCGAGGCTCTCACTACTCTTTCAGCTCAAGGCGTAGCACCTGGCACAGGAATTAACGGCGGCTGGTTTGACGAAAGCCTCAATGTTTGCGAGGAAGCCGATGTCTTTTACCGCATAGCCCATGACTGGGAACTGGATTATGTAGACGAAGCCCTGACGCGCTGGCGCATACATGGTGGCAATACCACATTCCGTAAGTTCGGACAGTTTGCGGAGGAAACCCTGCAGATCCTCAAAAAGCACCATGCCCTGTACCCCGGCTATGCCATGGAGCACGCAGATCTTGTAGAACTCCTTACCCGTCGTGCTGCCTTCCAAAAAGCTGTGGCTCTCTGGCGTGAAGGAAACAATGCCGGCGCACGTGAAATTATACGCCCCTGGCGCAACACTGGACGTAAATACAGGCTGTTTTGGTGGGCCAGCTATTTGCCCGGTAGCTGTTTCGACCTGGCAGCACGACTCTATTTTGCCCTGCCGGCGAGACTGCGTGTATAGATGCTGTCCGTAAACAAAAACATATCCACCCCAGAATGCATTGCGACAGGCCTGGAGTAGAGCTACGACTTCGCGAGTGCCGCAAAACTTGGTTAATAATGAGCGCACACATAAAATACTCTATCATCACTGCTGTCTATAACGGCAAAAAATACCTTTCCCGCCTCATGGCTTCCGTGTTTCAGCAATCATACCCGCATATTGAGTGGATTGTACAGGACGGAGGCTCCACCGACGGCACGCTGGAGCTGCTGCGCCCGTATGAAAACAGGATACGGCTTGTCTCGGAACCTGACACGGGCGTTTATGACGCCTGGAACAAGGGCATAGCCCGCGCCACGGGCGACTGGGCACTCTTTCTGGGAGCAGACGACTTTCTACTCAGCCCGAACACCATTGCCCAGTGTCACCGGCATGTGCAGGACCTGCCACCAAACATTGACATGGCCTTTGGTGCGTTATTCATGGGACGTGACGGAAAGCCCAAAGGACTTGTAAAACGCACCCTCTGTCAGGCGTACCACATGATGCTGATGGACGTAGGCATCCCTTTTCCTGCCACCTTCACACGCGTGCCTCTGCTGCAAAGGGTGGGCTTCGACCCGAGCTTCAAGATCGCCGGGGACTATGACATGGTCGCCCGCGTACTGACAGATGACAATTTAGCCCGTATCCCGATCATCGTCAGTTATATGGAAATGGGCGGCATCAGCGGCACGAGAAATAATTGTACGCTCCTGGAAGAACGCATGCGCATCCTTTTCCAACGCATAGCGCCAAAGGCGCGCATTTTCATGGAGGCTTGTGCCAACCATCTGCTTGATGGCGACGAAAAACTGGAAGATACGTTGCAATAGTACGACAATCCATGTGGGCACACACGGAACATTTGCTTCGATGTCGTGACGGCGTTGCAAATTCCCAAAGTAGTAGTTTTCCGAGGACCTGTGCAAGCAACAATGGCCAAAGGGCGCTAATCTATAGCGAGCACTGCTTCCATGGCCTCAAACACTGCCGCAACAGGGACATCCTCGATGGGATAGGGAGCGTCTGCATAATACAAATTACGAGATGATATGGCGCATGCTGGCGGATAGACCGTGCGGACGCGGGGAGCCACCTCCGCCGGATAGGGATGAAAACGTCCCCTGTGCTGCCCGTTAGCGACGATAACCGTCGGTACATTCCAGGTGGCTCCCATATGAGCGCCGACGCTGTCATTGCTGACGACCAGGGGCGCGTGGGCCAATAAAGCTGCCAATTCCACCAGACTCGTCTCCGGCAGTGGAACGACCGCCTCACCGCAAGTTTCCTCAACAACGGCAATGGCATTGGCGGCGTCCGCCCCCCCCGTGAGCAAAACCTTTTTATCAAACATGCTGGCTACGCGACGCGCCACCTGCGCGAAACATGCGGCTGGCCAGCGCTTGGATGGCGCGCTTGCTCCCATAAACAGCATAGGACTGCCCAGAAACTGTCGAAGGGATGCGGCGAGACCAATGCATAGTCGTTCGGGAAACGCTTCTTGATAGGCTGGCTTGTCAGCACAGGAAGCGCCCAGATAGGTCAGAAATTCCCAATTACGCTCTGTCTCGAAGGGAAGGGAATTCGAGGGAGTAACCAACTCCGTGTAACAGCGGTTGAAGAAAGCCAGCAGACGAGGCTGGATATTTTGCGACGGGCAGTCAAAGCCGACAGCCCGAGACGCTGCGGCAGCCATGATGCAACTGTCTCCGATATAGTCACGCGAAAACGTCGGCTGCACAGCGCAGTGAAAATGTTGCGCGTGCAGTTCTTGCAATAGCCCATGCCGATAACGGATATCCCGCCTGAATGCGTCACGCGATACAGGAATAAAGGCGTCAAAACTCTTTCTGTCCAGTGCTTCCGCAAGCTCCTGCCAAACGGCATTGCCACACAGGACAAGCCGTTCTTGCGCGAAGGACGGCACAGTCCGCAATGCCTGAAGCGCTGGCCGGAACAACATATAGTCCCCGATGGCGTCCACGCGTACAATGAGGACCCCGCCGTCTTCAGCCCGCTGTTTTGGCCAGACAATGCGCGCATCCGCCTGAAGTAGCGCTGCAGCCTGTTTGAGTTCCCGCATCTGTGCTGCGTTCATGCTCTGACCTCTCGCTGTTGGAGCCGGACCGCGCAGTCATCGACAATGGATAGCTGCGCGGGAAGGAAAAAAGACTGTCCCATGGTCTCAGGGCAACGTGAACCGGACTTTACTTTCTTTTTCCGGTATGCCACGCTTAACGCATATATATCTATAGGCCGGTATGTATATTCGCTCCGGCCCAGCTGTCCCCCCTGTAACCCTGCGGTGCCTACATGCCTGCCCCCATAGCTGTCTTTGCCTTCAACCGACCGGACCTTTTGCGACAAACGCTTGACGCCCTTGCAGGAAACACTTTGGCAGATCGCTCTTCCGTCACCATCTTCTGTGATGGCCCGCGGCACGAGCAGGACGTACCTACCACCCGTGCTGTGCGCACCGTAGCCCGACACACTCAGGGCTTTGCCGCACTTGAGGTGGTAGAGCGTCCACACAACTTGGGCTGCGCCGCCTCCATTATTGACGGCCTCACATGCATGTTCGCAGAGCATGAACGTCTTATAGTTATTGAAGACGACATTTTGTGCTCAAAGCACACCCTGTCCTTTCTGAATGCAGGGCTGGAACGGTACCAAGACACACCGACGGTCTGGAATGTGGCGGCCTGGTCGCCACCACCAGGAATCTTTGCCATGCCTGAAGGCTACCCCTATGACGTCTATGCCGTGCCGCGCTTCAACTGCTGGGGCTGGGCCTCGTGGCGGGACCGCGTACTGTCGGTGGACTGGCAGGCCACGGACTTTTCCGCCTTTGCCGGGAATCCCTGGCTGCACCGCGCCTTCAACGCGGGCGGTGCTGACCTGACCCCCCTGCTTTTCGCACAAATGAGAGGAAGGCTGAACACTTGGGACATACTCATGGATTACGCGCGATTCCAGCAAGGATGCGTTGGCATCAACCCTGTGTACGCCTATACCCATAACCTTGGTATGGGCAGCGGAACGCACACGACACGGCATACCGGACGTTTTGATACCAACATTGCCGCAGCCGTGCCTCCATCAAATCATTTTCGGTGGCTGGAGCACATCTTTATAGATCAGGACGTGCTGGCTGCCTATAGTGAGGCTCTATGCCCTCCTCGCCATGCAGTGGATGCCCAGCATCCCGCGCAAGCACGCCTGCAAGGCATACGGGCAGCACGGCGCGCAATCGTCGAAAACATGGCACAACTTAACATTCCTCCTGAGCGCATCAGCCTGCTGACAGGACTTGATGGGGAAGACGTACGTCGGTTGCTCATTGAGCTGCGACGTGAAGATCGGCAACACTAAACCGGTGTATTACTCCCGTGAAATCAAGCTATCTGTTGTATTTTTACTCATGGAGCTTATGTGGAACACCTCTACCACAGTAGAGCAGATAGAGCTACAAAACAAAATGGAGTTCCATTATTTTACTTCAAATTCTGAAGCCAGCCACTCGCGTTGCGGTTCTGAATATACAGAACGTGTCTGTTTGTCATAGGTAAACTTTTCATCAAATGTAGTACGACGTTTTTTTAACAGGACTTCCATAGAGTCAACAGCACGGGGCATGCGCAAGATATTGTCCATATTCCTTCCCTGACTGCGCAATTTTTTTCCTAAATCAGAAAGAATATAGTCTATATTTTGCAAATCAAATCTTTCTTCTCGCCATCCAATATACCAATGCCAATCAGTATAATATAACCAGCTATTCTCGTTAAACGCATGAAGATGTGTTGGGTCCTGCCAAGCCCCTAGCGATAGATCGTAGGGGACATTAAGATGTAATTCGCCACCATCGCACAACATTTCCAACAGATTTGTCATTGTAGCAATAACATTTGGAACATGCTCCAAGACATCAAACATGCGAATTTTTTTGAACATACCCTTTTTAAACATCACTGTGCCAAAACGTTGCACCGACTTCTTTTCGCCCCAGGGAATTGGCTGAGAGATATCCATAACGATATCAGGATTCCATTGCGGAGAGATATCGATATTCAGAGCTTCTGGTAAAAAGTTCTTACCAGAGCCAACATTGCAAAAAGATGGTATACGTAACTGCTGCCCTATTGATTTTATTGCATCACGCTTTGGAGCTGGCCCCACTATGGATTCTAAAATATCTGTATAGGGATGATTGCTGAATTGCAAAAATGCAGCATTGCCCATAGTTGTTATAGCTTTTGGATGGGAAAGGATTTGTTCGATTTTAGTGGGAATCTCTTCATAAGGGGCATAAATACAAGCATTTTCATAACCAAAATGGATACTTGTATCTGTATTACATTCACATACAACGCATTTTTTATTGGCCCATAAATACCCTAGGCGTATAATTTCCTGGATTCCCGGAATATAATAATGAACATTCATTACAAGTTTTGATCTAGCAATCAAAATATCCCGCTCAAGTCCAAATACGCCAGAAAATCCTATGGCATTAATATGTAACTTCTGTAAGGCTGCTATCATTGCGATACGGCGGTCATTCAACGCGCCATAAAGAAGAACATCAATATCCTTTGGGTACTCTGGGGATATTCTTGTCATTTCAGGGCAGTATCCAAAAGGGACATGACAGACATTTTTAATATTATAGACCTCCTTAAATCTTTTTACGTTATCTTCACTGTAGTCCCAAACCGTAAATTGAGAACATGCATTTATATAGTCTTTGTTAACTCCCTTACTGCCTTCAACAAGCTGCTCGAGGTTGTATATAATTGTATCTTCAGGGAATTTTGTTATATCCATGTTTGGATAATCACAAAAATCCATCAGAATATTTGTTGCGTCTGGAATATACGTATTTCTTACAATACAGACATTGTATTTTAGTTTACGTAATGTGAAATATAAAGGAAGCGCCAAGTCGTCCATAGCCTTTGTTTTACCAATAATAACAATAGCCACATTATTCTGTATATTTGTTACCATAACAATCCTATATTATTAATATAGTTATTATAATATTCGTATTTCATTAATCATAATGTTCACTAACAAATAATATCAAATGCACTTTGCCATTTTTTTGCCCAATACACATCTGTTTGTGCATATTTCATGCAAAATTCCTCACGTGCTTTGCGTACCGAAGCTTCATTCCACCAATCTTGAATGTTGATCTCTGCTTCTCGCCATGTAGAAGACTTTTCAACCAATGACATATAAAAATGTGCGGCTGATTCTGAAGTATCATGCCATATTCCACACTCCCGCAGCATGGAGATCATGGATTCTCCCTTTTCAGAATAAAGCCTAGGCTTAG
>JAFTDG010000076.1 GCA_017454325.1 Desulfovibrio sp.
CTACCCGCAATCAGGACCTGGACGACCGCATGTACGGCTATGTGGGCATCAGTGCCCGCCTGGTACAGCCCATCTGGGATGGTTTTGCCACCCGTTCGCGTGTGCGCGCCGCTAAAACCACTTTAGAATCGCAGAAGTACCGCGTCTTTGATACTGCCACTTCGCTCTCATTGGACGGCATTATCGCACACATTAATTTGCTGCGTCGACGTACCATTTATGCCCTGGCAGAAGAGAATGTCGCTCGTCACAAAGAATTGGTGGCTCAGGCTGAAGACCGTGCAGCACTGGGGGCAGATACTGCCGCCGACGTCACACAGGCGCAGTCACGTCTGCAACGTGCGCTCTCAAGTCTTTCCGAGGCCAGAGCTTCCCTGCTGGTGGCTGAGGATACGTATACGCGTCTTACCGGACTTTCCGCCAGTGAGAAACTCAAGCCGGTAACCATGCCTCCACAGCTTTTTGCCAATGCCAAGGCTGTGATGGATCAGGCCGTGAAAGCCAATCCGAAATTGGCCGCCTACCTGCAGGACATTCGTACTGCCCGTGCCAATCGCGAGCTTGCTGATTCGGCTTTCTATCCCAGCCTGAACCTAGAGGCAGGGCCTGACTACAGCAACAGGGGCGGCGGCACTGACCGCTGGATATACAGTTTTGACGCGCTTGGCGTGGCTCGCTGGAATATTTTTAACAGCGGGGCAGATGTGGCCGAGCACAAGGCGGCTTCAGCGCGAGTGCGTCAGGCGCGTCAGGTGATGCGCAACTACGCTGATGACCTCAAGTTGGATGTGGAAAGTACCTGGACGAACTACCAGGCCGCGCAGGAGCAGTACAACCACTACGGCAAGGCCGTTGAATACAATAAGTATACTTGCGCTGCCTATATTGAGCAGTTTCAGATTGGTAAGCGGAGTATTTTGGATGTACTGGACGCGCAGAGCGAACTGTACAATTCTTCCACGCAGGCAGAAACGGCGCGGGGCAATATTCTTGTGGGAGCGTACAGGCTGTCTGCTCTTACGGGCAACATGCTGCAGGAAATGTCCATCAATACCAGCCCATTGGCAAAAAAGCCCGCGCGTGATCCCCACGATCCACGAGAGGAATTTGCCCCCGGTTGGTTTGACTAACAGTTCAATGACAGCATAAGATTCTCGTATTGGTGCCCGCCATGCGCGGGCTGTATGTTTTTTGGGCTTTGGCTTTGTTTGGTTCCGTCATTCAGCAACGGGATACACATGGACACTTCTTCCCCTAACGTACAGAACGGCCCCTCCCTTTCCGGGGAGGCGCAGAAACGTAGTGCCGTTAAGCTTTCCCAGGTGTCCGACGGGAAGGGTTCTACCCCGGCCATGGGGCCGCTGCGCCCTTCGGATGTGGACTTCATGCCAGGCATATTGCGCAGTCTGTCGGTGTTATTGCGGCTGCGTGGCCGCGCTGTGTCTCCGCAGGCGCTTATGGCCGGGCTTTCTGGCAGCCAGGTGACGCCCCAGGCCTGCCTGCGCGCCGTGCGCAAGGCCGGGCTTACAGGCCGCATCACCTACCGTCCTGACATTGAGAATATCCCCGGTCTGGTGTTGCCATGTATCCTGCTGTTGACCCATGACCGTTCGTGTGTGCTTACAGCACTGGATGGAGACATGGCGGAGGTCATCTTTCCTGAAACGGGCGAGAGCGCACAAATAGTGCCTCTGGAAGGGTTGCGGGAAGAGTATTCCGGCTATGCCCTCTTTGCCGCGGTGGAGGCCGCGCCCGACGACAGGGCTGAGCGCATTACCCTGGGCAAGGGCAAACGCTGGTTTTGGGATGTGTTGCGTTACTATGCGCCTATCTATCGGCATGTTGCCCTGGCAAGCGTTGTCATCAACCTCATTGCTGTGGCGAGCCCTCTTTTTGTGATGAACGTCTATGACCGCGTCGTGCCCAATAATGCCATTGAAACACTGTGGGTACTGGCCATAGGTATACTTATCATCTATGGCTTTAACTTTCTGCTTTCAGCCTTGCGCACGCATTTTGTGGATGTGGCCGGGCGTAACGCGGATATTGTGCTTTCCAGCGCCCTGGTGGAGAAGGTGCTTTCCATGCGCATGGACGCCAAGCCAGAATCCACGGGAGCACTGGTCAACAATTTGCGTGAATTTGAGCAGTTGCGCGAGTTTTTCAGTTCGTCTAGCCTGCTGGCCTGTATTGATTTGCCCTTCCTGATAATTTTTCTTTTGCTGACCGCTTTTATTGGCGGGCCACTTGTCACGCTGTCCATTGCGGCCATACCAGTGATGCTGGGCATTGGTCTGCTGTTGCAGAGCCGCTCCAGGCGCATTGCCGAGACGGGCTACAAGCAGAACATGCAGAAAAATGCTCTGTTGGTGGAGATCGTCAACGGGCTGGAGACGCTCAAGGCCTGCATGGCTGAGAGCCGCATGCAGAAATTGTGGGAATCTGTGGTTGGACTTTCGGCAAAATCCAACAGTGAGGCTCGCAGGTACAGCAGTCTTGCTGTCACGTCGGCCATGCTGGTTACGCAAATTGTCACGGTGGGTATGATTGTCTGGGGCGTATATCGCATAGCCGATGGTTCCATGACCATGGGCGCGCTTATCGGCTGCAATATTCTGGTGGGGCGCACTATGGCCCCTCTGTTGCAGATGGCCTCGCTGTTTACGCGCCTTCAGAATTCGCATGTGGCCTTGAAGGCTCTGGATCTGCTTATGCAGCTGCCTTCTGAAAACCAGACTGAAAAGACCTGTATGGATTTTGGCATGCTGCGACCTTCGTTCAGCATGGAGCGAGTTTCCTTTGCCTATCCGCATCAGGAGCGGCTGGCCCTTGACCGTGTTTCGTTGCGCATTGAGCCGGGCGAGCGGGTGGGCATTATCGGTCCCATGGGCTCGGGCAAGAGCACACTCTCTAAACTACTCTTGGGGCTGTACCAGCCCAAGGAGGGGGCTGTGAAGTTTGGCGATGTGGATATACGCCAGCTGCCCGCCTCGGAATTGCGGGGACGCGTGGGCGTATTGCCGCAGGATGTGGTGCTCTTTTATGGCAGCATACGTGAAAATATTGCTCTGGGCGATCCGACTATCAATGATCATCTTATTCTCCGTGCATCTTCCCTGGCGGGAGTAACAGATTTTGTGCGCAATAATCCTTCAGGCTTTGCTGCCCAGGTGGGCGAGCAGGGTAAGGCCCTCTCTGGCGGGCAGCGGCAGGCTGTGGCTTTGGCCCGCGCCCTGGTGCGTGATCCGGAAGTACTTATTCTTGATGAACCGACCAGCAATATGGATACGGACTCCGAACTACTATTGCAGAAACGGCTGCAATCCATCATGGCCGGGCGCACTCTGGTATTGGTGACGCATCGGCTTTCCATGTTGCGTATTGTTTCTCGGCTTATTGTTATGGAGAACGGCCAGATTAAGATGGATGGCCCGCGCGATGCCGTGCTGCAAAGCCTGCGTGAGCAGTCGCGTCGCAACATGACCCGCGTGGCACAGGGTGCTGGGGCGTGATAACGTCTCTTGCAGCCTTGGAGTAAAGAACCATGGACAAACCACAGACAGGAACTCAGGTCGTTGGTGATGGGGGAGGGCAAGCCCGGTCGAGTGTTGCTCCTTCTGACATCGCGCATCTGGTGGGTCTGCCCCATTTTGGAGATGGGTGGGACGGGTTTTCCAGCGGTGAAGCCTTTCCTCAGCCCCTTCCAGCAGATGTGCCCCTGCCGCCCATGCCCGGGGATACGCCCTCCACAGTAACATCCGTTGCGTCACAATCGGAGCCAGCGGGCACTTTGCTCACAGATGATCTGCTGCAACCTATGGGGCTGGAGCCTGCCTCCTCACAACCTAAAGATACGGGAGGGGCTGGTGCTTTTTTGCGCCAAGTTGTGTTGGGTGGCGGTGAAGAGCAGAAGCCGGATACGGGATTGGGTACATCCCTGAAGGAAACCGCAGGGCGTTTGGGGGCCATGGTTGCCGGCAAAGGAGATCAGCCACAGGTCAATCCCGGACTTTTTGCCGCCATGGATGCGCCGTTGCACGGGCTCACGCCTGACGACATCCTTTTTGCAAATGAGATGGACGCGGCTCTGGCACGTCGGCCGCGTTTCGGGGTGCGTGCGCTTTCAGTGTGCGTGGCACTCATGTTTGCCTGTCTCATTATTTGGGCGGCTTTTGCCAACGTGGATGAGGTGACCCACGCTGAAGGTCAGGTGGTTGGTTCGCAGCGTACCCAGACCATTCAGAATTTGGAAGGCGGCATTTTGCGTGCCGTGCTGGTGCACGAGGGGCAGATTGTTGACAAGGGGGCGGTGCTGGCGCAGCTGGATAATGAGATGGCCGAGAGCGCCTACCGCGACGCGGTGAACAAAGCCATGGAGAACAGTCTTGCCATTGTGCGTTTGGAAGCGGAGATCAAGGGTGAGAAACCGGTCTTTCCCGATCCACTGGATGCATGGGCCGCACAGCTTATTGGACGCCAGGTGGAAGAGGATACTGTGGCCCGTGCCCGGCAGATTGTACGTGATCAGACCAATCTCTGGCGCAGTCGCATGGAGCAGCTCAATGCCGAGATAGAGGTACTGCAGTCGCAATATACGCAGCGCATGCACGAAGTGGAGGAACAGACCGCCCACAAGAAGCAGTTGGACGCAAGCCTCGCCCTTTCCATCGAGCAGCGCAATACTGCCTATGCTCTGGTGCAGCGCAATAATTTTTCCAAGCTGGAATACTTGGGTATGCAGCAGAAGGTCGTGGAACTGCAAGGTCAGGTGGACGCACTTGCAGCTACCATACCCAAGGTGCAGGCAGCAGCGGAGGAATCAAAACAGCGCATTGCTTCACGCAGGGCAGAACAGACGGCCGCCATTACCGATGAAATCAACAAGCGCAGGCTTGAGTTGAATTCTGTTCGCGAAAGCCTGTCGGCCGGGCGTGACCGCGTTACACGCACAGAATTGCGCGCCCCTGTGCGCAGCACGGTTAAGCAGATATACATCAGCACCGTAGGGGGGGTGGTTAAGCCGGGTGAGCCCATTATGGACCTGGTACCCTTGGACGACACTCTTCTGGTGGAGGCCCGTGTCAAGCCGCAGGATGTGGCCTTTCTGCGCCCCGGACAGGATGTGATGGTCAAGATTTCAGCCTACGACTTTTCCATTTATGGTGGTCTTGAGGGTAAGCTGGAACACATCAGCGCGGACACCATTGAAGATAAGAAGGGTGAACACCACTATGTGGTCAAGGTTCGCACCCGCAAGAACGCCATTGTACACCACAACGAGCAGTTGCCCATCATTCCGGGAATGGTGGTTACGGCAGACATTCTCATTGGTAAAAAGACCGTGCTCGACTATTTGCTCAAGCCCATTTTGAAGGCCAGGCAGAACGCTCTGCGTGAGCGTTGAGCTGCATAAGGAAGGCACCTATGGCATCACAGGATCTTCAGCTTCCGGGCGCAGAAAGGCGCAATCGCCGGGCGGCGCTGCTAATGGCACTGCTGTTTGCGCTTTCGGTCTGCCTGGTCCTTTTTGCTGCGCACTGGTATCTGCAGAATTCGCGTACCCAGCTTTTGCGCGAAACAACAGAGTCTATGGATGCGCAGGCCAACAGCAAGTCCGCATTACTGACGGTGTGGGCCGGAACCCTTGTGGACCAGATCAATGTATTTGTAACACAGGATATGCTGCGACTTTTTGCCGCCGAAGCGAACGAGGCGCACATTCCCGCTGCCAGCCTGTTGCAGCTAGCGCAGCAGCAGGACAAGGCGGAACTGAAGGAAGAAATTGCGCCGCCGGATGATGCGCAGATTGCCGATGAACCGCTGCGCAAGCTGGCACCGCGCCTGCCCATAATGCGCGGTCTGCTTAGGGATTTTATTGACAGGACTGGCTTCTGGGATGTGTGCCTGGTGGATACGAATCTTCAGGTCTATCTGACACCGGGAGCCGGGCCTATTATTGATGCGGAACGCAAGGGTTTTCTGGAAGAGGCATTGAACAGCAAGAAACCTGTATTTATGCCGGTGCGACGCGTCAGTGATGATCTGGTCATGGATCTGGCCTTTCCCATTTTTGCTCCATTGTATGTGGAGGCCAGTGGTGAGCGTGTGGTAGCCCTCTTGCTAGCCACCTGCAATGTTCTGCCTGTGGCCAAAGCGGCCACGCGACATGCTGCGGACGAGTCTTTTGACACGGCCATACTGCAAAGTTTTGGCAATACGCTTACGCGTATTGACCCCACGGCGCCTGAGGGGGCAGTGCACCTGCCTGGCTGGACCCTCACCGAGGGCAAACTGTTACCAGGAACGCGCACGGATCCCGGTCAGCAGGGTACCACGTACTGTCTGGCCCGACCAGTGCCCTATTTGCCATGGCTGGTGGAACAGAGCCTCTCATCGGCACATCTTGAAACACGCAACATTGAGCTGCGCAAGAACGTGCTGCTTTTTGCTCTGCTGACCATAGCCCTTGTGGGTGTGATACTCGCGGCCATGTGGTGGGCTCTGGTAGGGCGTAACGAGCGCGCTGTGGCAGATCAGATCCGCCGTCTGTATCTTGTGGTCAATCAGCAGAAACAGATACTGGACGGCGTCAATGCTGCTCTGCCCGCAGGGGTCGTACTCAATGACATGAATGGCGTCATCTTTTATGCCAACCAGAGTTTTGCCTCTATGGCCGGCCGTCAGGCAGGGGAGTTTAGGGGCCTAAAGCACACGGATCTTGGGCGTGATCTCGCACGCAGTCTGGTGACGCATACTCTGGCCGTACACGGCAGTGGCACCAGCGCAGACTTTACCGAAACCCTGCCTGTGGGAGAGGAACAACGCTATTTTCTGGCCTCGTGTACACCCTTTCGTGATGCCGGGGGCAAACTATCGGGCGTGGTATCAGTATATAACGATGTGACCGCCCTGGCTTTGGCGCAGCGACGTGCACAGCGTATGGTTTCGCAGACTGTAGGTGCCCTTGTTCGGGCCATTGAGGCAGTGGATGCCTATTTATGCGGGCAATCGGCCTTTACGGCGCGGTTAGCGGAACTTTTGGCCCGGCAGTTGAACAAAGGTGATGCTGAAACACTGGCAACCCTGCGTACCGCAGCCAGCCTGTCACAGGTGGGCATGATACGTCTGCCACATGAGCTGCTAACCAAAACCGGTACCCTTACGCCTGAGGAACGTACGCTTCTGCATAAGCATGTGGACTACGCCCGTGAGGCTCTGGAGGGCATTGATTTTGGCCTGCCGGTGTTGCCAGCTATCACCCAGATGTACGAACGCATGGATGGTTCGGGTTATCCGGCAGGACTTAGTGGGGAGGCCATTTGCTTCAACGCCCGTGTGCTTGCTGTGGCAAATACGTTTTGTGCCCTCATGCGTCCCCGTTCTTATCGTACGGAGCATAACATGGAGGAAGCCCTGCGTATTCTTGCGGAAACGCCGCCCAAGTACGATAGGACTGTGGTTCGGGCCTTATGGGAGCTTTTGAAGACAGAGGAAGGCAGGGCATTCCTCGAACTGCTGCGCGCTGGCAGGTAGGACAATGGCGTACCTGTGCTGACTGGAGAGAGTGCATGCGTGTGTTGTTTTTGAATTCCGTATTCCCCGGACAGTTCCGGGCGCTGGCGCGCGCCTACGGTGCAGCGGGGCATACGGTGCTTTTTTTGGCCGAAGGCGGGCAGAAAAATTCTGTTTTACCGGGGGTACGCCGTTTGCGACTGGCCCCACCCACACCCTGGACAGGTACGGATGTGGTGGAGCGGGAATGCGTGCTGTTGCTCAGGCGTGGTGCGCGGGCGGGCAATGCACTGCTGGGCCTGCGCAAACAGGGCTTTGTGCCTGATCTGGTTATTGCTGCGGCGAGCATGGGTGGCAGTTTTTATGTGCGGGACATCTTCCCCACAGCCTTTTATGTGTGCTATGGCGACTGGTTCCACACAAGGGAGAGCAGCGGATTTTTTGCACGGGGCAGGCAGCGTCCTGCCGTGGACTTTGCCCCGGCGCGCGTGCACAATCTGTGGGAGTACAATGCGCTGGGTGATTGCAATCTTGCCGTCACTTCCTCCCTGTGGCAGCGTGATCAGTACCCTGCCTTGTTGCGTCAGGGCATTCGTGTGGTGCATGTGGGTGTGAACACACGTTTTTTTTCTCCGCAGCGGGATGACAGCGATGCCGGCCGTGAGCTTGTGACGTATTGCGCCCCCCTGCACGACCCCGCACGGGGCTTTGCGCAGTTCAGTCGATGTCTGCCATACATACTTGCGCGGCGTCCCAACTGCCTGGTGGTGCTGGCCTGGCCGGGGAACAGTCAAATGCAGGGGGCGTATGCCCATTCTACAGCCTTGATGCAGCATATGATACCTGACCTGCCTGCAGCACAGCGTACCCGTGTGCGCCTTCTGGGACCCTGTCGGCCCGAGGACTATCGGGATGCCCTGCGGCGTTCAACGGTGCATGTGTATCTGGCCGCACCGCATGTGTTTTCCACGGGCCTGCTGGAAGCTATGGCCTGCGGCACCCTGGTGCTAGCGTCAGATACACCGTCTGTGCGCGAAGTGGTTCGCGATGGTGACAACGGGTTTTTGTGCGATTTTTGGGACAGTGATGGCATGGCCCAACGGCTGGTGCGCTTGCTGGCAGCGTCGGGCTCTGCTGCGGCCGGTTTTACGCGTATACGTCGCCAAGCCAGACAGATGGTGTGCGAAGGGTATGATGCCGAGCGGCAGGCCGTGCGGTTTATGGATTTGGTAGCTGCAGAAATGGCGAACCGATAGGCCTGATGCGCTCTTGTCACATGCCTTGCATGGCCAGCCTTGTTTCAAATGCGTAGGCCGGTTCGGCCTTGGCATAAAAATAGCCCTGTGCCACAGAGCAGCCCAGCTTCATGATGATGCTTGCCTGCTCAGCATTTTCCACTCCTTCACAAATGACGTTCATCTCCAGATCTTTGGCCATGCGGATGATGTGGCCGAGCACCGTCTGCGCACGTTGACCGGGCAGGTCACGGCGGATGAACTCCCGGTCGATCTTGATGGCGTCTGCGCAGAGCATCTGTAAGAGGCTCAGGGCAGAGTAGCCTGTGCCGAAATCGTCGATGACTGTCTTGAAACCCAGTTCCCGCAGGCGGATGAGCTGCATCCATGCAGCTTCGGGGTTCTGGCTGATGGCCTCTTCGGTGATTTCCACTTCCAGAAGGGAGGAAGGGACATTGTGGCGTCGCGCAATCTTGGCAAGTCGCATGGGAAAGTCTGTATGGCCAAAGTGCAGGCGGGAAAAATTGCATGAAACGGGGTGCAGGGGCAGGTTACGCATCTTCCAGCTGCGCAGGTTGCGGCATACTTGCTCAAAAATGAAGAAATCCAGTTCGGCTATGAGCCCGTTGCGTTCAAGTGGAGGTATAAAACTGCGCGGCAGCAGCATGCCCCTGGTGGGGTGGTTCCAGCGGGCCAGGGCCTCGCTGCCTAGAATGCCGCCAGAATGCATGTCCATTTTAGCCTGATACCATACTTCTATTTCTCCGGCGGCGAGGGCATCTTCGAGACGACCTGTAATTTCCTGCTGGAGCAGGGCTTGCCTGCGCATGCGCTCATCATACACTACGAGGGGTACATCCGACTGGCGCTTGGCCTCCAGGCGGGCATAATTGGCCAGGTCGAGCATGAGCGGTATGTTGTCACGCCCGTTCTGCCGCACCTGGTACGCGCCATACACCATATACATCTTGTAGGGCAGGCCTTGTGTCGTGCGCCAGTTTTCCAGACTGTCAGCCAGACGACGTATGCGTGCGTGCATGTTCTCCCATCCCTGAAAGCGCAGCAGCATGGCAAAGTGGTCATCAGACAGGCGTGTACAACATTCGCCTGGGGCAAGTTCGTTTTGCAGCGCATGGGCTATGGCCTGCAAAAGGCTGTCGCCCACGGCAAAGCCAAACTGGTCATTGACGGTTTTGAACTGCCGTATGTCGCCTGAAAACAGTACGAAATTGTCTGAGGGGCTGGCTGCCAGCAGCCTGGTGCAGATAGAGGCGAAGCTGGCCGGACTGGGAAGGCCGGTGAGCATGTCTGTATCAAGACGTCGTTTGAGGCGGGCGTTATGATACAGCAGTAAGGCTACTCCCCCCGCGAGAGCCAGCGCCAGTAGTGTGAGCAGAACAACGGGGATATGTCCTTCCTCTTCAGGGGCCGTAGTGGCGCAGGCAGTAGCAGGCAGAAACAAGAGAGACAGAATAGATACGGCCGTAGCCGTGTAACGGCATGGAATGTTCAAACGTATTGTCCCCTTCGGGAAAGGGAGTATAGTCATGGGCAGGCGACATTTCAAGTGAGAGAGAAGGTCCAGCTGCGTTTCGGATAGGTGGTGCAAAATGAATCATAAAAATTTTTTTCCTAGGCTGTGGGCATATAATATATTGAAATAAAAATAATTTTCTGTTTGTATGTAGTGATATTTGCTCTAATGGGTAAAAATTTTTTGACGAAAAGACTTGCAAAGCACTTGTGAGTTGCGTATCTTGCAGCTGTCAACAGGGCCGAAGTGGCCCGGGTGCACACAATGCTTCCTCGCTGGAAGCGAAAGAAGGAAGGATTACAATGAAAAAGCTAGCAACTCTTCTTTTGGCCGCCGGTATGATCTTCGGCGTGTCCACTGGTGCCAG
>JAFTDG010000010.1 GCA_017454325.1 Desulfovibrio sp.
TTCGCAAAAATCGGAATCTCAAAGTCTTTCTTCCCACTCGCTATTCACTTGTCAATGAACCACCCCGGACCCTTCCGCCCGGCGCGAATGATGCTTATGCACCCTTCCGCTCGCCCTGTCAACTACTTTTTTTGCTTTCCTATTTTTTTTCTTGCAAAAACCTCGTCCACAAGGCGCGAACTACCCTTTTGCATCACTTCCCCTCCACTGTCAAGCCTTTTCTCCCACTATCACCAAAATGCCAATGAATGTTGTCATTATCCATTTTCTGTACAGGCTATCAACAGCACCCCCATACGCAGCAGAACATACGAATCATCTGGACTAATTATCGGTAATGCGACGGAAAGTTTTCTTACTCGCTCCGCAAACAGGGCAGCGCCAATCGTCTGGCAAATCCTCGAATTTTGTGCCTGCTGGTATCTTATGCCGTTTGTCTCCTCTGTCCGGATCATATACATAGCCACAATTAACCATCTGACAACGCCACATGTCATTGGTATCAGACATCTTTCCTCCAATATGTATACAACAAGCTATCTAAATTATTGATGGGTACACATCGAATCACGCGCGCATATTTCACACACCCCATCGTACTCCACTCGTGAATTATGAATATTGGCAAATCCTTCAGCATACACCCCCTCTACAGAAGGAGGCTCACACATGGTCGCAACATCTCCAATGCGTCCACAGTATATACAGCGGACATGCTGGTGTGCTGAAATATCACCGTCAAATCGTCTGGTAGAACCGGCAGACTCTAAACAAATGACATCTCCATTTTCAACCAAAAAATCGAGATTACGATACACCGTACCCAGGCTGATACGCGGAAGTCGTTCTCGCACAATACCGTACAGCTCATCTGCAGTAGGATGGCTTTTAAGCTTTCGCAATTCCTCCAAAATTATGGCACGCTGTCGTGTCATTCGTGGTTGTGTCTGGGGTTGGGCCTGCAACATATGACTCTCCTGCATCACATGAATATGGCAATCCCGGAGAACTACGACTACCGGGAGAATGTAAATAGTTCTTTCTAGGTATTCTACAGTCCAGTCAAAAGCGGTCAAGAGACCTGTTTCACATCTTACACAGCATACCTGAACATATCTTCCTGTACTGCATACGCTGCTCCCCACAATCCGCTTTCTGTAGTGGCACTGAGCCATATGGGGACGTGAGTATATAAATCGGGCAAGGTCATATCTCGCGTCAACTCTGAAGCAAATTCGGAACAGGTCACACAAAGGGGGTTACGTGCCGCAATACCCCCTGCTATCCAAAGGCCGCCTGTACAGAGTGTGGTATATATCCAACTACGGCAGAATCTTCCCCAAAAACGGGCATACCACTGCAAGGTTTTAGTGCTGTGACTTAGAGCCTCCTGCCCCACAATCGCCGCATCTTCCTGCCGGCCTGTCAAAAAAGCGTGCAACCGCACTAAACCTCTTCCCGAAAGCACATCCTCAGCACTAACGCATTTTCGATTTAAGGTACGCGACAATTCCTGTTGGTATTCCTGTTCCTCACCAGCATCAAAAGGGAATGGGACATGCCCCGCTTCAGAAGGCACTGCCACCCAGCGCCCATTCCCTTGTCCAGAGCCCCCGGAAAAGCCATCATAAGGAGCATTACTCCAGTGCAACGATGCCGCCCCTAGTCCCGTACCGGCCCCGAGCACGGCCCTGGGAGCGGTGGCATAGCTTGGTTCTTTTGGACCATATAGATGACGCGCATGCCCACCAACTTCGCTCAATGTGGCATAGGCCTCTGCAACAAAATCATTTACTAGCACGCATCTGCAAAAGCCATAGTGTTCCACAGCATGAGAAAGATCCAACTGCAAATTGCCGTTGGTCAAATGTCCCGTCAAGCCATGTACTGAACCTGCCAGGGCAACGGCCAGCGCATCGCCAGCAGCAGGGCCAATGCCTAACAGAGTACTCATGGTTTCCACCATGTGATCTGCATTCGCCAGAGAAGACGTCGTGCTCCACTTCACCGTTTCCAGTGACATACGTCCATTTTTACAGGCAAAGCGCGCAAACCGAGCGTTTGTGCCGCCAATATCGGCAGCAAAAATATGCTGCATAGTGCAAACCCGTGTTCAGTGCTTACCGCCATGCGGGTCAATTTTGTGGACAATACTTGTCGTGCTGCACCCGTTGACCAAATCAGCCAAAAAAACACGTCCACCATTCTTGAGTACGATGTCAGCGCCCACGATCTCTTCCACCTTGTAGTCACTGCCCTTGACCATCACGTCTGGAAGCAACGATGCGACAAGATTACGGGGAGTATCTTCGTCGAAAAGAATTACTGCATCAACACCCGACAGCGCCGCCAGCAGCAATGCTCGGGCCTGCTCGTTCTGGATAGGTCGTGTAGGTCCCTTGAGACGACGTACTGATACATCGCTGTTAAGACCTACAATGAGATGATCCCCCTGAGCCACGCTCTGTCGAATCAGCGAAATATGCCCTGGATGCAGAAGATCAAAACATCCGTTGGTAAAGACAATGCTCTCATTTTTTCTTCGCCAATCCTCAACCTTGTCGAGCAAAGCAGGCAGGGTAAACAGTTTGGGATTATCCGAATCATCACGCAGGGCCTCGTTCAGCTCACTAAGCGTGACGGGTGCGGTACCCATTTTGCCCACAGCCACACCCGCTGCCACATTGGCAACGCGCATGCACTCCGGCCAGAAAAGGCCCTTTGCCACACAGGCTGCCAACGTGGCAATGACGGTATCCCCTGCACCCGAGACGTCAGCGACTTCCCTCATAGCGGCACGACAGTACATCGGCTCTTCTTCAGGACGAAACAGTGCCATACCCTTTGGCCCACGCGTTATCAGCAAATTGTCGAAATGATGACGTGCACACAACTCCATGGCCAAAGAAGCCCGCTCTGAACGCGTTAAAGGAATGCCAGGATCACGCCCACAAATAGTGGCGAACTCAGCAGCATTGGGTGTGACACACTGTGCTCCTGCATAGCGTTCCCAGTCCCCCCCCTTGGGATCTACCAACACGGGAATACCAAGCTTTCCGGCCTCTTCCAACACCACCCGACAAAGAGAATCACCAGAACTGTGCAGAAGCACGCCCTTCGCATAGTCCGAGAGCACCACAGCATGTTTGCCACACAATGCGCTGCGCGTACGCTCTGCTAGAGCAGCAGCATCCTTACTGGATAATGGCCCGGTTTCTTCCTCATCTAAACGCAACAGTTGCTGCCCCTGAGCAAGTACACGCACCTTGCGAGTGGTGCGTCGCGTTGCCGAGGAGACCAGAGCATCCACAATCCCTTCACGCGAAAGTTCGTTGCGCAGGCAGTCAGCGTCCGCATCACACCCTACAAGGCCAATCAAGGCCGCTTCAACCCCTAGGCGGGCGAGATTGCGTGCCACGTTGGCTGCCCCTCCGGGAACAAACCAACGTTTTTTCTCTGACACCACGGGTACAGGTGCCTCAGGAGAAATGCGACGCACCTGCCCTGATATATAGGCATCCAACATCGCATCTCCAACAACCAGTACTCGCAGTCCTTCAAAATTCATGGTGCATTCTCCCAGCTCAAGCCTTGCCACAAGCGGTCTTGATGCATGTAACCAGCCGGGCATCCGTCACATCGGCATTTATCACGCCTTCCACAGAGGCCCGTGCAGCAGCACCAAGCCTTTTGCACTGTGCCGTATCCAGCATCAGCTCACGCAGAA
>JAFTDG010000077.1 GCA_017454325.1 Desulfovibrio sp.
CAAGTTAATGATGACAGTAAGTCGGCTGCCAAGGAAACATCGCAGTCTCCGACGGTGGTGCCTAAGGAAACTCCTGCACCGCAAGATACTCCCCATACAGATACTGAAAGGAAGGACTCTACAGAAGCATCTGACAGGCCAATGCTTCCAGGCGGCAGACCTAGCCCATTTGGTCCACGGAACTGATGGGCAACGCAAATGATATCTTCGATGACTGTGTGAACTGTAGTTATAAAGAAAACTCACCATAAAAGAAGGAGGCTCACATGGCTGACATCACAGTTACAGAACACTTGTTGTTGCACCAAAAACGCACTCCTCAAGCGACCGGGCAATTTACCGGTTTATTATATGATCTAATCCTTTCCGGAAAAAGCATTGCACGGCGCATTAACCAGGCAGGCTTACTTGATATCCTTGGAGGGACAGGCGAAGTCAATGTCCAAGGAGAAAATGTTCAAAAGTTAGACTCCATAGCGAATCGAATTATGCTCTATCGTATGGAGCGCTGTGGTGCCCTTTGCGCCATGAGTTCAGAAGAAGAGGCGGATCTGGTCCGCGTTCGTCCGGAATTCCCCCGCGGGGACTATATTCTCATTTTTGACCCGCTCGATGGCTCTTCCAATATTGATGTCAACATAAATGTAGGCACTATTTTTTCCATTTTCCGCCGTCCTGAAGGAAATACCGGGGAAGTATCCTTGAACGAGGTACTTCAGCCAGGGGTGAAACAGGTGGGAGCCGGTTATATACTATATGGTCCGGCCACAATGCTTGTCCTTAGTACCGGTCAAGGCGTTCACGGTTTTACGCTTGACCCAGGCGTAGGTGAATTTTTGCTTTCCCATCCGAACATGCGCATTCCACAGCAAGGACATATTTATTCCGTCAATGGTGGCAACTGGAAAAATTGGGATGAAACGACCCGCAAAGCGGTTTCGTGGTTCCGCACATGCGAAACCCCCGATGGCAAAGCGTATTCCGCACGCTATGTAGGAGCACTTGTTGCAGACTTTCACCGCACCCTTATCTATGGTGGAATTTATATGTACCCACCAGACATTGTGAAACCTCACGGCAAACTGCGCCTCATGTGTGAAGCCAATCCTCTTGCCTTCCTGGCTGAACAGGCCGGAGGCAAAGCCAGTGACGGCCACGGGAGGATACTGGAACGGGTACCGGATGCCCTGCATACCCGCACGCCTTTGTTTATCGGCTCAACCAAAGATGTGGAAGCCGTAGAGAATATTTATGCCCATCCCGTCGTGTAACTGACATTTTTTCAGACGGGGGGATACATCTCCCCGTCTGTTGCTATTTAAGTGGAACCCATATGCTTTGTTTAGGGATAGAAAGCTCCTGTGATGAAACGGCACTGGCCCTCGTGCAAGATGGCAGGCTTGTAGATGCTGTATTATCCAGTCAGGCAGAGACACATGCCCTTTTTGGTGGTGTTGTGCCTGAATTGGCCTCACGGGAGCACTATCGCTATCTGGGCGCTCTTTTTGACGAACTGATGCACCGTAGTGGTACCAGTACACAGGCAATAGATTATATTGCCGTTGCCCGCGGTCCAGGACTCTTGGGCAGCCTTCTTGTTGGTGTTGCTTTTGCTAAGGGCTTGGCCCTTGGGCTTGGCAAGCCGCTTCTCGGGATAAATCACCTGCATGCGCATCTTTTTGCCATTGGGCTCGAACACCCTCTACGATTGCCAGCCATTGGGCTGCTTGTTTCCGGAGGGCACACCAACATCTATCGTCTGGAAAAGCCATGGCAGTGCCATCAGCTCGGTCGCACTTTAGACGATGCGGCCGGTGAAGCGTTTGATAAAGTAGGCAAAATCCTGGGACTGGAATACCCCGGCGGGAAAATTATGGATGCTCTGGCACGTTGTGGCCGTGCAGATACTGTTCCGTTTCCGCACCCATATTTGGATAATGACAATCTTGACTTCAGTTTCAGCGGTCTTAAAACAGCAGCAGCAACATACATCACAGATCATTTACATAATCTTACATGGCCACGTCCCCTGCGTAATGTTCAGGATGCCCCCAAACAGCTGTGTGACTGCTGTGCCTCTTTTAACCTTGCCATTGTAGAAACACTATGCTGCAAGGTACAGCGGGCACTGGCGAACAACCCCGATATCCACACGTTGATTCTGGCAGGTGGTGTCGCCTCCAATACACTGTTACGTGAACGTATTACCCGCCTCATGGAGCAGTACGGAGGAACAGCAATGCTGCCCAGTCCACAACTCTGTACGGACAATGCGGCAATGGTCGCCTATCTGGGATGGTTGCTCGGGGAAAATGGATATGCCCACGGTCTTGAGATGGAAGCAATCCCCCGTGGACGAGCGATTCCTGAAGACATGCTCTGCTGCACCGCTTAAGCCAATATCCACTGAAACTTTGGAACATCCCTTGACAGGGGACATTATGATATCTACTCTTGTTAGGCATTATTAGTCACTTAATCCACATACTGTAATTATCCTGCAAAGAGACATCGACATAAGGAGTTTTTCATGGCTGAACAGATTAGCGATTCCACTTTTGAGAGTGTGGTGATGCACTCTGATATTCCCGTTCTGCTTGATTTTTGGGCACCTTGGTGTGGGCCTTGCCGTGCGGTCGGTCCTGTCATTGATGAACTCGCCACAGAATATGAAAGCAAGGTGCGCATCGTTAAAATGAATGTTGATGAAAATCCTGCCACACCCACAAAATTTGGCATTCGTGCCATACCTACACTGATTCTCTTCAAGAATGGGCAGACAGTGGAACAAATAACAGGTGCCGTTACCAAGGCTACTCTAAAAGACCTTTTGGATACAAAGGCTCTGGCATGAAATCATATGACGCCGTTGTTATCGGCGGTGGACCAGCCGGCATAACGGCCGCCATGTATCTTGCGCGTTCTGGGTGTTCCGTGCTTATGCCTGAAGAACTCACGCCTGGAGGCCAGATTTTACAAACAGAGGCTCTGGAGAACTATCCCGGCTTTCCAAAAGGCATCAAGGGTTATGAGTTGGCTGATCTGTTATCAGCCCACCTTGATGGCCTACAGGTGGAACGCCCCGCTGCAAGAGTAGAATCCGTTTCCGGCAGTGCAGGCAATTTTATTGTTTGCACCAACGGAGAACATATATCAGCGAGGGTAGTTCTTGTATGCTCAGGCGCCCAGCACCGCAAGCTGGGTCTGGACGGCGAAGACCGCCTTCGTGGTCATGGGGTTTCCTACTGCGCACTATGCGATGGCAATTTTTTCCGCGGACAGAGTGTTGCTGTTGTCGGTGGCGGCAATGCAGCCATGGAGGAATCACTCTATCTGTCCAAACTTGTAAACAAACTCTATCTCATCCACCGCAGGGATGCCTTCCGGGGCAATAAAATATACCTGGAAAAGCTTGAAAAACACACCACGAATATTGAGATTCTTCGCAGTTCCATTGTGACAAAACTGCATGGTGTTACCTCGTTGACGGGTTTGACCGTCAAAAATATCAATACTGGCAATGAACAGCTACTTCCTGTTGATGGTCTTTTTATCTATGTCGGTTTTTCAGCATCTGCAGATTTCCTGCCACCAGAAATTGAACGGGATGCACAGGGCTTTCTTATAACTGATACAGAAATGCGCACAAACATTCCGGGCATCTTTGCTGCAGGCGATATTCGCTCCAAACTTTGCCGTCAGGCCATAACGGCAGCCGGTGACGGCGCTACTGCTGCGCAGGCAGCCTTTGTTTTTCTGGAACAGCTCCATGCATAAAAAACTATTTCGTCATATTCTACTTTTTGCTTGCATCTTTGCCCTGTCCGGCTGTGGTATTATAGACATGATTTATCTGCCACCAGCTGAAGATACAGCCCAAGAGGTTTTTGAAGCTGCCAATGATGCCATGAGTGAAAAGAATTATGTACGCGCTGTTGAGCTGTACAATAAGCTTCGTGACACGTATCCTTTCAGCCCGTACACCATAGATGCTGAACTATCCCTCGCTGATGCCTACTATCTTGACGAGGAATATATACTAGCAGCTGAAACGTACAAGGATTTTGAATCACTCCATCCACGGCATGAAGCCATTCCCTATGTACTCTACCAGACTGGCATGTCATTGCTGAAACAGTTCCGTTCTATTGACAGGGCGACTACAGAATTACAGGAAGCCTACGATTGCTTTGACCGACTGCGGCAAACATTCCCTGATTCTCCGTACGCCAAAAGCGCAGGGGAACATATGATGACATGCCGCAAACTCATGGCTGAACATGAATTGTATATTGCAGATGTTTTTTGGCATATGAAAAAATATGGGCCAGCTTGGCACAGGTACGAATACGTTGCCGAAGCATTTAATGATGTCCCAGACGTGGCTGAACATGCGAAAGAAAAAAGTCTTTCGGCATATCATCAGTATCGTGAAGGCCAATCCCGAGAAGTACGGGAAAAGCGTGAAGGGTCATGGAAACAGTGGTTTACATGGTTATAGGGCGGGCCTGATATCAATGCCCCATTTTGCTTTTTCGTAATACCGACGAAAAGTTGATATACTGCGGGAGACGTCAAAAAGTTTTGGTTGTCTCCCGCTTTTTAGTTGTGCGTAAGTGTTCTTACGAAATTGTATCCGTGTTTGTTTTTTTCTTGTGCCGCAAAACCAGAATATTCGTATCTGTGGCACGCAAAACGCGCTCTGTTATTGAACCAAGCAGCATGTCTGAAAGTCCATCATGGCCATCAGTGACCATAAGAATAATGTCAGCTGCAGATTCATGGGCAGCGCGTACGATTGACTCAACAACCTGTCCTTCAAGAATCATTGTTTCCACTTTGATGCTTGAGCCTGCGATCTGGCGCGCCCTCTCTAGGACATCAGAAGCACGTTTATTACGTTCATCAAGCAAGGCACGATGCTCATCACCACCAACTGTCATTGGCACGGGTTCATACACATGAAGTAATGTCAGAATATCAGGTTTCAGGTTCAATGCTGCGGCAAAGGCCTGTGCAGCGCGGCCAGATTCAATATCACTATCCACTGGAACAAGAATTTTGACTTGATTGTCATTGTTGAAATCAAATTCAGACATGGTGTATCCTCCCCAAAACACGTTCACAACTTTTTCGTTTCCTACCTGAAAACATCACAGCCAGCAATAGCAGATGTGCCGCCGTACACTCACGAAGGAGTCGTGGTTACAGAGCTGCTTCTGGAAACTGTAGTATCTTTCTTGAAGAAGGTGCACGATTTGCCTATACTTTCCCATGAGCGATACCATTACAACAACATTAACCAAATGATGTTACTGTGAAAAATATTTTTATTCCCATGAGTGATGCCACAGGTCATGCCTTTCATAGCGGCAGGCCAGCATCATCATCTGCAAAGTACATGGGATCAGTGAAAATTGAAGATGCCGAGTCGCATCAGACAGAATTATGTGATATTTGGGCAGAAGGAGATTTATCTTCTGTGGAAGGTTTTTCCATATGCCTTTTGAGTGAACGGTCTGTCACTAATTACAATGTAAAATCCGGCCTTGGCGTAGATAATTCCTATACAGTTTCGTATACTATTCTTGATGGCAATCATTTTTCAGGCAATATGTTCGAAGAGATTGATACATTACGTCATTTACTTATCCAGTTACGGATACTTATTTAGCCTACTCCCTCCTACAGCCTCTTGCATCTGCATGTGCCCCCAAATGGGGTTAATGCGTCTGCGATATTTAAATAGAACAAGCACTCCAATTTTTTAGGACGCTCTTGAGTCTCAAGACATCTCCTCACTTATTCTCTCATCTTATGCGCAGCGCCCCAAGCGTAGAGCTTGCGCAAAATAGGAACCAGTTCCTTTGCAGAAGCGGTCAGGCAATATTCTACATGCGGAGGAATGACCTCAAACTGAGTGCGTGAGACAAGGCCATCTGCTTCCAACTCCCGCAGACACTTGGCAAGCATCATATTGGTCACACCTGTGACACGCCTTCGCAACTCGTTAAAACGCACGCTTTCTCCCTGTGACAAAAACCAGATAATGGGCAGTTTCCATTTGCCACCGATGATATCCAGCGCACAAAGAAGCGGACATCTGTCAGCGTAAACAGAGGGACAATCCCTTTCATTGTTGATAGATTTTTTCATTTATTCTCCATAGATAAGAAATAATTATGGTTAGAAAATTCTGCGTACTTGCGTAAGACTAATTATGCGCTATTTTCTTTTCAGTCAACTTTTCAAATCAATGAATACTATCAAGGAGATCATGGAAGAAAACTATATTTGACACCACTACACTCAGAGGCATATCGTTAAAAAACCGGG
>JAFTDG010000078.1 GCA_017454325.1 Desulfovibrio sp.
ATCCTATCGACGAAAATGCAGCAGCCATGTGCCGGCTTCAGTCAAGAAGTAACCGAGATACCCCATGACAAGCGACGTTGAAAATAGAGTTGTCCCGCCACTTCTGGAAAGCGAACGCCCCGGCAAAATGCTGCGTGGCCTGCGTTTGCGTGCTGGGATGACTCAAGCGCAGCTTGCCAGTGCCCTCGGCGTACCGCAAAGCCGTATTTCGGCCTACGAAAATAACATCCGACCCATTCCCACAGAGAAGGCACGACAGTTGGCGAAAGTTTTACATAGTGTCTCTGAAAATTTTATCTCCGTTGTTCTGTGGGAGAAATTTGATTATACCCAGTGGCAGCGCGAATATTTTGACAATGTTACGCCCGAGGAATTCGACGCCGCAGCGTTGGAATGGGCAAGATCGCACCCAGGTATCAAAGGCAGCTACACGCCTGCAGACAAAGAGATATCCTGATGGATGAGAAGCTCAGGGGGACATTTTGAGGCTTTGAATAGTCGCGTCTGTAAAATCAATATGTTATATCGACGAGTTTTGCCCGAATTTAGGGCCGTTTTTGCAATTTCGTCGATAGAACTCGGACGATAGAATAAAATAATCAAGAATATCAATATATTTTATCGACGGTGCGTGCGGGAAGTTTCGCAAATTCTATCGACGAAAAAATGTAGGCATGATGACTGTCGTCCACAGTGCCAGCATCAGGGAACTCCATGAACGGCTACACCGAAGACAAACTCGTACAGGAAACCACTGCCAACTTTCTCTGCAATGAGTTAGGTTGGAAATGTGTCTACGCCTTCAATAAAGAGGATTTCGGCCCCGGCAGCCTGCTGGGACGAACGTCGGATACGGAAGTAGTGCTGGAGCGTTCGCTCAGGGATGCGCTGGAACGCCTGAATCCCGGCCTGCCGGCGACGGCGTATGTCGATGCCCTGCGTGAACTGCATCCCACCAATACCACACAATCTCTGCTTGTCGCCAATAGGCAGCAGTATGCGCACATCCGCGAGGGCGTCGCTGTTTCTTTTCGCAATAGCAATGGCGAGGTTGTCAAACAGACATTGCGCGTTTTGGACTTCGACGATCCAGAAAACAATGAGTTTTTGTGCATACGCGAATTGAAGGTCAAGGGCGATCTCTATGACTGCCGTCCCGACATCATGGGGTATGTCAACGGCCTGCCGCTAGTTTTCATGGAGCTCAAGAATGTCAGCCATGACATCCGCGTGGCTTATGACAAGAACTTCTGCCATTACCGCGACGCTATCCCCCAGCTTTTCCACCATAACGCCATTGTCATCTTCGGCAACGGCATAGAAGCAAGGGTGGGCTCCATTTCCAGCCGTTTTGAGCATTTTCAAGAGTGGAAGCGGCTGGATGAGGAGGAAGCCGGCGTAGTTAACATGGAAACATTGCTCAGAGGAGTGTGTTCAAGACGCAATCTGCTGGATATTGTGGAAAATTTCATTGTTTTCGACGAATCCGCCGGGCAGCCGCGCAAGATACTGGCTCGGAATCATCAATTTCTTGGCGTGAACCGTGCCATTGAGGCCGTGCGCCGGCGACGGGAAAGTCAGGGGCGGCTGGGCGTGTTCTGGCATACACAAGGTTCCGGCAAAAGCTATTCCATGGTCTTTCTGACGCGCAAGATCCGTCGCAGGCTGGGCGGCGCCTTTACCTTTCTCATCCTTACCGACCGCGACGACCTAGACACCCAGCTCTACAAGACCTTTATGGGCTGCGGCGAGGCCGACAACAGCAGGGATCGCTGTCGCGCCCAGAGCGGTGAGGATCTCGCCGCACTGCTTGGGCAGCGTAAGGCGTATATTTTTTCACTCATCCAGAAGTTCAACCAAACAGTCCACCCCGAGCAACCATACACCACGCGGGACGATATCATTGTCATTTCCGACGAGGCGCACCGCAGCCAGTATGGCGAACTGGCACTGAACATGCGCAATGCCCTGCCCAATGCAAGCTATCTTGGCTTCACGGGCACGCCCCTGCTCAATGGTGAGGAAGAAGGCCCAACGGAAAAGCTTTTTGGCGGTTATATTTCCACCTATGATTTCCAGCGCGCCGTGGAGGACGGAGCCACTGTACCGCTCTATTATGAAGCGCGGGGTGAGAAGCTGGGCCTGGCCATAGGTGATTTGAATACGCGTATTGCAGAGGTACTGGAAAAGGTTGAGGTATCAGATATCAATGTTCAGCAGCGGCTGGAACAGGAGCTGAAGCGGGACTATCATATCATTACCGCTAAAGAGCGGCTTGAAGGCATTGCTGACGATTTCGTTGAGCATTACTCCACCCGGTGGGAAAGCGGCAAGGCCATGCTGGTCTGCATCGACAAAATTACCTGCGTGCGCATGTATGATCTTATCATGGAACGCTGGAGCAGGAAGATTGCCGAATTGGAGGCTGCTTTGCCCCAGGCTGCGGACGAACAGGAAGAGCAGGAGCGGCTGCGGCAGATAGCGTGGATGCGCGAAACGCAAATGGCCGTGGTCGTCAGTGCGGAACAGGGAGAAATAGAAAAATTCAAAGCTCATGGTCTTGATATTGAGCCGCATCGCCGTCTTCTCAGGGAAGGCATGGCCTTGCCTTCTGATATGCGCAATGAACCCCGCTACCACAATATGCAGCGTATGGATGTGGACGACGCCTTCAAGGCGGACGTCCACCCCTTCCGCGTGGCCATTGTTTGTGCCATGTGGCTTACGGGTTTTGACGTGCCGTCACTAGCAACGCTCTATCTGGATAAGCCCCTCAAGGCGCATACCCTTATGCAGACAATCGCCCGCGCCAACAGGGTGCATGCGGGCAAGAGTAATGGTTTTATCGTGGATTACTGCGGCATTCTCAAAAACCTGCGCCAGGCATTGGCACGCTATGCCTCCACGAAGGATGAGGGACGCCTCGATGGCAGCGGTGGTGTGGATCCCACCATTCCTGACGGGCAGTTGCTGGAAGAACTGGAAAAGGCCATTGCCCTGGTGCGGGAATTTTTGCAGGAACGTCATGCACCGCTTGAAAATATCATGACAACTACGGGCTTTGCCCGCAATAAGGCTATTGCAGACGCCAAAGAGGCAGCTAATGATAATGACCGCACTCGCAAGCATTTTGAAGTTCTATGTCGTACAGTCTTTGTCAAATTCAAGGCGTGTCTGACCTTGGAAGGAGTAAATCGGTATCGTGAAGCACATTCCGTTATTAGCCTGATCTATAACAGCTTGCAGGGTGACAAAGAACACGCGGACATCAGCGATATTATGCGGCAGCTGCAGGATGTAGTGAACGATGCCATTGTAACACAGACAACTGCTGATGCCGAAAAAACACTGACAGTTATTGATATTAGCACAATCAATTTTCAGCGACTGAAGGAAGAATTTGCACGAAAATCAAGAAAGCACACAACTGTGTACAGTCTTAAAGACGCCGTGGAAAAGCGTTTACAACGCTTGCTTGTGCAAAATCCCTTGCGGACGGATTTTCAGGAACACTACCAAAAGATTGTTAACGAGTATAATAAGGAAAAAGATCGCGCTGCCATTGAAAAAACTTTTGAAGACCTCATTAAATTCGATGCAATGCTGACAGTAGAGGAAAGCAGAGCAGTCAGGGAAGGTCTGGATGAGGAATCCCTGGCCGTCTTTGACCTGCTCAAGAAAGAAAAGCTTTCCCCAGCAGAAATTAAGCATATCAAGGCTGTGGCCGTGCAACTGCTTGACGAACTCAAGCGGAACAAGCTGCGGATGGATCACTGGACAGAAAAAGAAGCCACACGGGCTGACGTGCGCAGCGCCATATATGACTATCTCTATGACGAAACAACAGGGCTTCCTGATGCGTATACTGATGACGAGATAAAGGATCGGACGGAATCCGTGTTTCGGCATATCGTACGGAATTATCCTGTACTGCCATCGCCAACATACAGCATGGCATCATAGAGAACCATTACGAGAGAGCTACTCCAAGGGTAAACTATATGACGGTATTATTGACGGTATTCGCAGGGGTGATGGGATTAAAATCCTTTTTATATCACATAGTTAATGATATAGTCGTATAGCCCCCCTTGCTACCACAAGTTTCTTGCTTAAGGCCCCTCAAAGACGCTAAGTCCTGAGGGGCTTAGCTTTTTTTAAGAACGTACACTGCCTATCCCTAGATTGAAATTGATAAGATTATTGCTGAGATTGAGGGCTGAGGGGGCACATGAGCATTGAGGCGCGCGTTCTAAACAATGCTCTCTGCATGAGCCCGGGTGACATTGAGGGTATGGAAGTTGGTACCGTCAGGAGGGCAGCTGGTACATGAATATCTGTGCCGTGGCCTATGTACGACTTTGCCGGTCGGCGAGTCGACGTCGACAGTTAAGACCATGTTGTGGCATCAATCGCTAACAATCGCAGACAGCTACATTACTTCAGCTGGACAAGATTGAAGCGGCGCACACAACCAGACAGAAACGGGGGTGAAAGTAACACCTTTCACCCCCGTTCAAAGCTATTTACTCCGGATTTACCCCCGGGCTAAATAGCTTCACCCCAAATTTGGCGTCACCAACGGGATTTGAACCCGTCTTAGCGGCTTGAGAGGCCGCCGTCCTAACCGGATAGACGATGGTGACATCTGTTTATTCATATATGGAGCCAACTGCGTTGTCAAATACTATTCATGAAAAATTTTCCAAGCCGCCTCATCATGTAATCGTTTGGGGGGTAAAACAAATCGAGGCTGGCCTGTACAGGCCAGCCTCACAGCGCGTACATATGAAAATACTGGTGCCTAAAAGAATTGTCCCATGCTGAACTCAATGCGGCCTGGGCAGCGTTCGTCATCGTAGTCTCGTTCCAGAGGAATACCGTATGCAATGCGCAGGTCGCCCATGGGCGAACGCCACCGCAGTTCCAGACCGGTGGAATAGACGAAGTACTTATCCAACTTATTGCCCATGGTCTTGCTGTCGATATTGAAGCCCATATCGAAGAAGGGCACGATAGCCAGGCCGATCTCTTTCTCAAATGTCCAGATGTATTCAAAGTTGGCCACGCCCATGCGGTCACCGCCGATGTGGTCTTTGCTGGAATAGCGGTAGTCACGCGGCGAAATATCCGAGTAAGAATAGCCGCGAATGGTGTCCATGCCACCTACCCAGAAACGTTCGAATACAGGTACGTTGTCGTTGGTATTTTGAAAAACACCGCCTAGACGAGCACGCACATGGAAGGTGTTTTCCGGGTTGAATGACCAGAATGCCTGCCAGTCGGCCACGGCCTTGATAAAGTTGTCTGTGCCACCCAGGCCGCCGCCGCCGTATTCAGCCCACAAGCGAGTGATTGTACCCCTGGTAGGCCGGTCCTTCTTGTCTGTAGTATCACGCAGAATGCGGCCGGAGACGGCACTTGTCCAGTTGACGCCCTTGTACTCCCGAATATAGGGCGAGGCGTCATCGTCCACATCGTACAGGGTGTACTGCTCCAGGCGATACGAGAGCCCAACGGTGGTAAATTCGCCTATGGGATAGGAGAAGCGCAAGGTGTCACCGATAGTATCCTTGGTGAAGGCGTCCCAGTAGTCACGAGTATAGTAGAGGTCGTCACCTATGGAGAGGTCTGTGTCGTACACGCGGGGGTTGGTAAAGGATAGTACGCCCGCCGTACGTCGCCAGGAGAAGAAGCCCTGAAGCTGCAGCCAGTAGCCACGGCCAAAGAGGTTCCGTTCCATAATGGAGGCGGAGACGCCCACATCGTAGTAGCTTGAATAGCCAATACCACCCATGATGGCACCGGTGTTACCTTCCTTGACCTTGACCTTGAGGTCCACCTCATCCTCTTTTTCTGTGGGGATAAGCTCCATGTCAACGGCAGAGAAGTAACGCAGGCGGTTCAGGCGTTCGTTAGAGCGGCGCAGCTTGGCTCCCTCGTACATATCGCCGTCACCTAGGCGCATTTCACGAAGGATGACATTGTCACGAGTTTTGGTATTGCCTTCTACCGTGACACGACGGATAAAGACCTTCTGTTTTTTGTTGATCACATAGCCAACGTCAACTTGGTCGCTGCCGTCTTCCGCCTTCACCACCTTGGTGTCTACTTCAGCAAAGGCGTAGCCGTAATCGGTATAAAAGTCTGTGAGCCGCTTGGTATCCTCCTGCATAACAGTGAGGGAGAAATACGTGTCTGACTTCTGCCAGTTGTCCATCTGCACCACTTCAAGCATTTTTTCTTCGCTGTCGATGACGTCCCCAGCAAAGACCACATTGCGAATGGAATAACGGGGCCCCTCATGTACCTTAAAGTTGATATAGATGCCGTCGTCGCGGTAGTCCACTTCGGGCGCAGCTACCTGTATATCCACGAATCCTTTGCTCAGGCCAAAGGCGGCAATAGCATTGGTGTCACGCTCCAGATACTCATCTTTGAGCACGCCAGAACCGGTCAGCCAGGAAAAAATCCCGCGGGTCTTGAGTGCCATGTATTTGTCCAGCTCACCACGGTCAAGCTTTTCTAGGCCATTGACGTTGACTTCCTTTATATAGAGCTTGCCGCCTTCTTTCACATTGAGCACGAGTACGGCTCCACGCCCGTTTTGTCGCTCCTCTAGACGGTAATCAACCTTGGCGAGGTAAAAGCCTTCCTTGTGGTAGAGTTCGGTGATTTTCTGCAAGTCATCAGAAAGTACCTGCTCGTTGAGTACACTGCCCGTCTTGGTTCCCATGGCAGCCAGCACATCTTCCTTGTCAATTTCGTCTGAACCTTCCACCACGATATTGTCGATACGGGGTTTTTCCTCTACGGTAAAAACCAGCACATTGCCCTCAAGAGTGGCCTGCACATCGCTGAAATAGCCCATTTCCCAAATGCGTTTTACTTCCTCATTGATAGCAGTGGCATCTGGACTGTCGCCACGGCGGATGGAAAGACGCATAAGCACAGTATCCGGATCAAGCACCTTCATGCCGCGTACCTGTACATCGGCCAGGGCGCCGTGTGCAGTGGGGGATTGCATGGGCACAAGCGTTGCAGGAGCTTTAGATGCAGCACTGACCGCAGTCGTTTGACGGGCAGCGGTCACATCTTCTTGGGGGCGAACCATTCCTGCTGCCCGTTTGGCTAGGGTGTCAGCACACTCATTGAGCTGAGTTACGGCAGTGCGCTCAAATGTGGCCGGTACAGCAGCTCCTTCGGAGGTCGGGACGAGGCGCGTTTCCATGGTGAAACCATCACCCAGTTGGTCAAAGCGACCGTAAATGACCAGAGAAGCTCCGGCCTTGCGGCCGAGGAGTCTAGCTGTGACAAGGTCAATGCTTTCTCCATTGTGGCGTTGCAGATCGCGGGCCTCCTCCAGAGGTACGGTACGCATGCCATTGTGCTGCAACTGGGTGATGATGGACTGTGGCACGTTTTGGACAGCGTTAGGCATGGCCGGGCCGGCGTTGACCTGGAATGGCAGCACGAGCACAAGGGGCGCCTCGTCAGCTGGTGTCGGTTGTACGGCCAGAAGTAGTGCCAGAATCATACCGGCAATACAAAAGATCACGTTACACAAGAGTTTTTTCATACAAGGTCCCCGCTTTCAGTTCTAGGGTCCTGTCCATGCCTGCGGCCAGTTCCCTATTATGCGTCACGACCACGAGGGTCATGCCCAACTCGCGGTTGAGATCATGCAAAAGCGCGCTTACCTGCGCACCCGTCGCTTCATCCAGGTTGCCGGTGGGTTCGTCGGCCAGCAGTACGCGTGGTCTGAGAAGCACCGCACGGGCGATAGCCACCCGTTGGCGTTCACCACCGGAAAGTGTTGCAATTTTGCTTTCCATACGTGTTTCAAGCCCGACACGCTTCAGCATTTCACATGCATGAGGTTGCACCGCTTTGCGAGTAGCTCCACCGATGAGCGCCGGCATGATGACGTTTTCAAGTGCTGAAAATTCCGGCAGAAGATGGTGAAACTGGAACACAAAGCCCAGAGTGCGGTTGCGAAAGACTGCCTTCTGGTCGGGCGTCATGAGGGCCATGTC
This sequence comes from Desulfovibrio sp., assembly GCA_017454325.1. Lineage (GTDB taxonomy): Bacteria > Desulfobacterota > Desulfovibrionia > Desulfovibrionales > Desulfovibrionaceae > Desulfovibrio. The sequence goes on from JAFTDG010000078.1 coordinate 8,037, forward strand.
GCGGCCTTCAAAACATACTTTGCCTACACTCGGGCTGTCCAATGCACCCATGAGGTGCAGAAGGGTACTTTTGCCGGAACCGGAGGCACCGACAATGCCGAGCATCTCACCCGCATGCACATCCAAACAGATACTCTTGAAAATTTCAAGATCTCCACCTGGCATGGAGAATGTTTTGCCAACAGTGCGGAAAGAGAATAGTTCTATCATGGCTACTCGTAACGCAGGGCTTCAGCCGGCTGCAGGCGTGAAGCTTGGCTGGCCGGATAGAGAGTTGCCAGAAAACAGAGTGCCATGGCGCTTATACCGACAATGAGCACATCACCGGGAGAGATGCTGATAGGCAGGTGGTCAAGGGTATAGACATTTTCCGGCAGTTTTATGAACTGGTAGCGCTTGAGCAGCCAGCCCAGACTAAGCCCGAAGGCATAGCCCAGCAGTGTACCGATGAGGCCGATGATACTGCCCTGAAGCATAAAGATACGTCGTATCATGCCGCCAGTAGCACCCATGGACATCATGATGGCAATATCGCGTGTTTTTTCCATAACAAGCATAACAAGCGTTGCTACAATGGAAAAGGAACCGATGAGTACCACCATGGCCAGCAGAATGAACATGCCGATTTTTTCCAGTTTAAGTGCGGCAAAAAGGTTGGCATTCATTTCCATCCAGGAGCGCACATAGAATGGTGACCCCAGGGCGTTTGCCACATCAAGAGATATCTGGTCTGCCTTGAAGAGGTCGGCCACGGTCAGCTCTATACCGGAAATATAGTGATCCGGCAGGCCCAGCACGTCACGGGCAGCGGTCAGTGTGACAAAGGCAAGTGAGGAATCATATTCAAACATACCGGTTTTGAACATACCGGCAACTTCAAAGGGGCGAATACGCGGCGCATAGCCTGATGCAGTCTTTTGACCAGAGGGAGAGAGCAGGTTTACCCGGCTGCCCAAACCCAGGCCCAGACGTTTGGCAAGTTCTTCTCCAATAATAATGCCTGGTGTACCCTCGCGCACCAAACCCTGAACAGAACCAGTGCGAATCTGTTTTAGCATGGAGAGCACATCTGCTGCATCGTGAGGGTCTATACCGCGCAGCACAACTCCCTTGACGCCCCCACCCCCAGAAAGCATGACCTCAGTGTAGATGAAGGGAGTTGCCCCGGTGACACCAGGCACGACACGTGCCTGGCGCAACACATCTGTGTGCGTTTCAAAAGCCGACGGCACATGCGACATGACAATGGCATGAGCATTGGCCCCGAGAATTTTATCACGCATATCGGTAGTGAGTCCATTATAGACACCGAGCACCACTACCAAAGCACCCACGCCTAGGGCTACGCCCAGAATGGACATGATGGAGATAATATAAATAAAGGTCTGCTTGCGCCGGGAAAAGAGATAACGCAAGGCCACGAAAAGTTCGAAGCGCATGCGGCATATTGGCTCAACTTGTCTCGATATTCAAGACTATTTTTAAACTTTTTCCTAATATGCCCTTGGGCCGCAGCAGTGCAAAGGAACTGGTTTACAGTTCGGGCCGCAAGAGCGGGAAAAGAATTACCTCGCGGATTGAGGGGGAGTCTGTAAGCAGCATGACGAGTCTATCTATGCCTACACCTTGACCTGCAGCTGGTGGCATACCGTATTCCAGAGCCCGCAGATAGTCTTGATCCATCTCGTGAGCTTCGTCATCACCGGCCTGGCGTTCACGCACCTGCTCTTCAAAGCGCATGCGCTGGTCCACAGGGTCATTGAGTTCCGAGAAAGCATTGGACAGCTCACGACCCGTCATGAACAGTTCGAACCGGTCGGTAAGTTCCGGAAACTGGTCATTACGACGCGAGAGGGGCGAAATTTCCGTGGGATAGTGATAGATGAAGTGCGGCTGTATGAGCTTGGCCTCAACATCAAGGTCGAAGAGCTTTGCCTGAAGCTTTTGCAGGCTCTCACTGTCTGCCGCCTTTTCGCCGCGGCCGCGTATATATGCCTTGACCTTGGCATAGTCGTTGTAAAAAGCCGGTTCGTGCCCGCCAATCTGTGTGAGAGCGTCGTAAAAGCTTAGACGCTTCCAGTGCCCTGGAGTGAGGTCGATCATGTCACCTTGATAGGGCACAACAGTAGATCCGCAGACCGTCATTGCCAGATGGGCGAAGAGCTGTTCCGTAAAGTTCATAAGATCTTCAAAGGTTGCATACGCCCAGTAGAATTCGCACATGGTGAATTCCGGGTTGTGACGCGTATCAATACCTTCATTGCGGAAGCTGCGATTGAGCTCGAAAACTTTTTCAAATCCTCCCACCAGCAGGCGCTTGAGATAGAGTTCTGGTGCGATGCGCAGATAGAGAGGCAGATCGAGTGCGTTGTGATGCGTCTTGAAGGGTTTTGCCGCAGCACCGCCCGCCAAGGGTTGCATCATGGGGGTCTCTACCTCCATGAAACCGTGGTTTTCCATAAAACGGCGGAATTCGCGTACAATGAGACTGCGCTTGAAGAATATTTCGCGGGCACGCGGCGTGACAATTAGATCCACATAGCGCTGGCGATAGCGCGTCTCCATATCCGTAAGACCATGATATTTTTCTGGCAGGGGGCGCATGGAGCGCGTTATGAGCTTGACAGTACGGCAGGCAATGGTCAATTCGTTGGTCTTGGTGCGGAACAGATGGCCGGAAACGCCTACAATGTCGCCCACATCCAGCTTTTTAACCATGGCGTAGTTGGCGTCTTCCATGTGCTCGCGTGAGGCATAGCACTGTATGCGGCCTGTGTGATCCATAATATGAAAAAAGGCCACCTTACCAAAGGAACGCAAAGAGATGATACGTCCAGCGATAGCAAAGACATCCTCCTGCCTGTCCAGTGCCTCGCCTTCAAGCTCACCAAACTGATCCAACACCCAAGAGATATCGTGCTGTTTTCGAAAATCGTTGGGGAAAAGGGGTACACCCGCATCTAGCAGATCGCAGGATTTGACAACGCGGTTCTTGATGACATCGTTCAGGCCTTCACGTACGGCGAAACTTTCGAGCATGGGCATAAAGTACGCTGCATGGGGCGACTTGGTGCCTAGCTTGACAACTGGCCTGGTATTTTTCTTATTCCGATTTTCCACGTTATGCACTCCTGGGGCTCCCTGAATCGATAGAAGTTTAATCACTATGCTATAGGCGCACGGGCGTCAAGCAGCGCAACAGTGCATCGGCGTGCTTTCTCAAGGCAATGTAATATGTACCTCTTAACATTTTCCTTCACTATGGATATATTGCCAAAGCCAAACAACACTACCCGGTACTTCAGGGTCAGCAAGGATATCATCATGCAAAAATATACAGCCTCCTTTCTGGGGCGCGATTGTCCCGGCGTGGTGGCCACTATTGGTCATATTCTTGAGGATAGTGGTTGCAATATTCAAGAAGTGACCCAGACTATACTTTCTGGCGAATTTGCTGCTATTTTTGTGGTGGCTGCCCCTGCAGCGGATGCGGAAAGTCTGCGTACTAAACTTAGTGCGGGGCTGGCCCAGGCCAAGGTGGACCTTTCCGTTCTTGTGCGACCTGCTATTCAGGGACAATGGGGGGAAAATCTGCACTGTGAACCCTTTGTAGTCACTGCCGATGGACCGGATAAGCCAGGACTTATTGCTGCCATGAGCCGTGTTTTTGCAAGACACGGAGTAAACATAGAGAGTCTCAAGGCCATTTTGGGCGAGGGTGGAGCCAATCATGCGCTCTTTGTATTTGAAGTAATGGTGCCTGATCGTGTTGATTTAGGGCGTCTGCGGCGAGAGCTTGCATGCGAGGGCCAAACCCATGAATTGCGGGTGAGTGTGCAGCATCGGGATATTTTTGAGGCGGTCCACAGGGTCAATTCATTTTAGTGGGGTATCCTCATGCTATCAGAACGCGAAGTCATCAGCACGCTGAATATGCTCCGCAACGAGCATTTGGACGTGCGTACCGTCACTCTGGGGGTCAGCCTTTTTGACTGTGTGAGTCACGACCTCGATCTGTTTACGGCCAATGTGAAAGCCAAACTTAAACGCTATGCCTCGCAGCTGGTGGCTGTGTGCAATGAAGTGGGCGATAAGTATGGCATACCCGTAGTCAACAAACGTATCAGTGTCAGCCCTGTGGCTGTTGTGGGCGCACCTTTCGGACCGGATGGCATGGTGACCATATGCCGGGCCTTGGATGAGGCTGCCAAGGAGGCCGGAGTTGATTTTCTGGGAGGCTTTTCCGCTCTTGTGGAGAAAGGCTTTGCCAACGGTGACCGTGCTCTCATAGAGTCTTTACCCCAGGCTCTGGCCGAGACAGACCGCATCTGCTCTTCCATCAATGTGGCATCTTCCCGCAGTGGCATTAACATGGATGCCGTGTCACTCATGGGCGGGCAGATACTCAAGGTGGCCCAGGCAACAGCAGACCGTGGTGGCATAGGCTGTGCTAAGCTAGTGGTTTTTGCTAATATTCCGCAAGATGTGCCCTTTATGGCCGGAGCCTATCTTGGCGTGGGTGAGCCGGATGTCGTCATCAATGTGGGGGTTTCCGGCCCGGGAGTGGTCAAAAAAGCTCTGGATCGCGCCCGCGAGGCTGGCGTCAATGCTGACGGTGCGCGTATGACATTGTTAGACATGGCCGAGGTAATCAAACGTACGGCCTACAAAGTCACGCGTGTGGGCGAGATGATCGGTTCCGAGGTTGCTGCCCGTCTGGGGATTCCCTTTGGTGTGTGCGACCTGTCATTGGCTCCCACGCCCGCCGTGGGTGATTCTGTGGGCGAAATATTTCAGACGCTGGGGCTTTCAGGCATTGGTGCACCCGGTAGTACGGCTGTTCTAGCCATGCTTAATGATGCTGTGAAAAAGGGGGGGGCCTTCGCATCTTCTTCTGTAGGTGGACTTTCCGGCGCATTTATTCCCGTGTCGGAAGATTCAAGCATAGAAGCTGCAGCTACTGCCGGGCTGCTGAGCCTGGAAAAGCTGGAGGCCCTTACCAGCGTGTGTTCTGTGGGGCTGGATATGATCGCCATACCAGGTGATACGCCTGCCACGACTATCGCCGGCATTATAGCTGACGAAATGGCCATTGGCATGATCAACCACAAAACTACGGCCGTGCGCCTCATTCCCGCGCCCGGCAAGATAGTGGGAGACGAGGTCTCTTTTGGCGGGCTGCTTGGCAAGGCAGCCGTTATTTCAGTGCCCAAGGGAGATTCATCGGATTTCATCGACCTTGGCGGACGCATTCCTGCGCCTATTCACAGCCTGAAAAATTGATAGGCACTATGACATGTGGTATGAGTAAAATGAAGGTTTTTTCTGAACAGAAACAGCCGGTTTTGTGCTTGAAATCAGGGCAATGACACTGTAGGAAGTACTGTAAAGGGCGTATCGTGAAACACAAAAGCATAAAAATTCGTATCCTACAGTTGACGGTGATGCTCATTATTGTGGGCTTTCTTGTCATTACGCTTTTTTCGGTTCGCTCCCTCAATACGCTCATATCCAGCAATGCTCAATCGTTGACGAGCCTTCTGTCTTCCAGCATTTATGACGCTGTGCGCAATGTCATAAGCAAGCCTTCCATTGTTGGGCGTACCATATCCTATGACAGCTTTTTGAAAAGCATTCTCAATGTGGACGAGCAGTATCCAGAAGACTATATGTCTGAGCGATTGGGGGCATATCTTTCTGAAATCCGTAGCGGCATTGATTACAGTACGGCCTTTATTATCTCCAGTAAAACACGGCGATTTTATGGTATAGACGGTACTATACGCATGCTCAATTCTCTGAACCGCGAAGAGAACGAGCGCTATGAGCAGTTTATCTCCAGTGGCAAATCCCGCATGTCGGCCGTGTTGATGGATTCGCTTTATACAAGGCAGAATACCTTCTTCAGTTTCAGCCGTATTAAGGATAGTGATGGCAAGGTCTTGGGCGTTGTGGGTGTTGGGGTGCCGCTTGATACCATTTTGCACATCATTCGTGATTTTGAACAACAGTATAATGTAAAGATTTTTCTTGTGGACTGGGACGAACAGGTCATGCTGTCCACCAGAAGCGGACAACAGCATTTGGGACCGCTGCCAGCCTCGTACCGGCAAAACAGGGAATTCAATTATGTTCAGGATGAACATGGTGGGTACCTGATTACGCGTTATCTGGACGAGATAGGCTGGTTTCTCGTTATAAAGGGTGAGACAACGGATGGGGAAAAGTCATTTTCTGGCGTCATGATTGTGAATGTTTTGGCCATTATTGCCGTGTTTGGTCTGCTTCTGGCTGCCACGCAGTTTCTGGTGGGGTCGGGGCTCGCGCATTTTGAACGAAGAGCTGCTACGGACGGGCTTACTGGTATTGCTAATCGGGCAGGTTTTGAAACCATGCTGGAGCAGGTATTTTCCAACAGTACCGAGGGAGGTACGCTGTTCTTGCTGGATCTGGATCATTTCAAGGAAGTAAATGATAATTTGGGACATCCAACAGGTGATGCTCTGCTCAAGAGCACAGCGAGCACGCTGAAAAATATTTTTCGCGAGTCAGATATTGTTGCCCGACTGGGTGGGGATGAATTTGTGGTCTATGCCCCCAGTTTGAATCAGAGAGAGATTATTGCCGATAAGGCACGTACCATCCTGAAGGCCATTAAAACCAGTTACCAGCTTGCAGATGGCAGCATGCTGACAGTGACCGTGAGCGTGGGTATTGCCCTGTATCCGCTTAACGGTGACGATTATAAGACGCTCTATAAGAATGCAGACACTGCCCTGTATGCTACCAAGGAGCGTGGTCGTAACGATTTTACTATCTACACCGGCTGATCCCCGCCTTTCGCTGCGAGCAGGTGCTCATGCCTATGTGCGCTTGTCGAGCATCATCTATCGCCATGCGAGCGTGCCATTGTCACCATGCCTATGCCGCCCAGAATGCCAATGGAACATAGGATGAGGTGGAAGGAAATGGCCTCATTGAGAAAGATTACCCCTAGGATCGCGGTGATTACTGGTACGCTGAGCTGTATAATTGAACCGCAGACGAGGGACATGCGTGCCACCACAAGATACCAGATGATATAACCACATCCTGTGGCAAGAGTGCCTGCAAGACAGGCATGCAGTAGGGCAAGCGGGTGTGCAGCTGCATGTATTGCCGCAATACCGCCTGTCATGATGAGCATAGGGACGCAACGGAAGAAATTGCCGGCAGTGGCCAGTACGGCATCCTGTACCTTGCGTCCCAGAATGCTGTACACTCCCCAGGCAATGCCCACGCCAACTTCAAGTAGGGTGGCATCCAGAGGGGGCCTTGTGTCCACTTTTGGTAGGGTGAGGGCCATGAGTCCAACCATGACAATAGCAAGCCCAATGGTCTGACCTGGGGTGAGTCTGGTGCCATGGGCAATGCCCCAACCCAGCATGGTGCACTGTACTGTGGCGTTGATGATCAGTGTGCCTGCCGCTGCGGGCATGCTCACATAGGCCAGAGAAAAAAACAGCATGTAGGCAAAGAGAGCCAAGGCTGAAGGCCATGAAGCCTGCCTCCATGCCTGGCGCCACCATGCTATATGGTTATGCTGCCCCGTTCTTGTGTGCCGCCAGCTGATGACGCACAGCACAAGGGAGGCAGAGAGCCCACGAATGAAGGTATACTCCAGAGGGTCCATACCATATTGGGCAATGGCCATGCGGCAAAAAATGGAGTTGCTGGCAAACAAGGTCATGCACAGAAAGGCCAGAAGAAGAATTTGCATGCTGTCCTCGGTTCAGGGTGAGCCGGTTCCCGCTTTTCTGTTGGCGTAGCATCTGTTCTGCTGCGTTGGTGCCTACGTCATCCTTGTCCGCATGGGACGTATTGTCAACGGGAAGAATAGTAAAAGCATATGGCACATAATGTGCAAAGAGAGGAGGTGAATATACAAGGAGGCAGAATATGCCTATTGAGACCGATCTTACACTCCAGTCTATTGACCAGGCAACGAAAAGCACGGTGACAGCCAGCACAAAAGACACTGCCAGCGGCTTTGGTGATATTTTGGCGTCCACCTTGGAAACGGGGCAGTCAGCAACTGTCACAGCAGAAACCGAACCGGCAGCAAACATTGCAAATCAGGCATCTGCCACGACGGAAAAGCCCTGTATTGCACAATTTATGGTAATGACGGGGTGTGATTTCAAGACGGCGTCAGCTGCACTCTATCAGTATGAGAACTGGCAGGACTACCTGAAGTCAGATACGGAAATTCCTGATCTTTCCGCAGCCCAGCGGCAACTGCAGGCAGAACGGCAGTCCGGGGTGCGATCTATGGTCGGGGGCACATATGGTGCCCGCGATGATTTTGCCAAGCCAGAACCCTTTGTACCAGACGTGCCCGGCAAAGTGCTACCCGTGTTTGACGAGGAAAGTGGCAAGGCCACAGGTATAGGTTTTGTCAGTGCCGAAGGTGAGCAGAAGACCACAGCAAGCCTGACAGACGAAGAAACAATTTACGCTCATACCGACGGTTTCCACATCGGCCGTGCGGCACTGGACAACTTCGCCGTCATGGCGACGGGCCAGGAAGGTGCCAAGTTTGCTGATCTCGATCTTCAGTCACTTGCCAGCAATTTCCCCACCATGGCCGAGTGGACGGCCCGGAACGGTGAAAATTCCACCTGGAACAGTTATGCCCTCATTGATTATGAACCTGCGAATGCATCACTTACCACAAGCAGCGCAGGCAAGAGCGCTGAGATCAGTTCAGATTTCAGCAATATGGTTTCGACCACGCCCGCTTTTGGAGAATACAGTTCCCTTTATGCGTCTGCTCAATTGAATTCGTTGCTGTTTGCAGATTTGTAATGACTGAACAAGGCCGTTCTGGCGATATTGAAAAATGCGCCCGTGCTTCCCTCCCCGGCACGGGCGTGCTTGTATGAAGAGATCCTCATACAAAAAAAGGCAGCATGGCATGCGCTCTGCCTGTCGAAAATTCGATAGGCCCCCCAGGTAAACTTTTACCTGCCCTTGAATTGGGGTACACTATTTTTTATGAACATATTACTAGCTTGAATAATTCGCCAAAGCTCCCTTGGCAATTTCCGGCATATCCGGCTTACTGATGGTGAAATGCGCTGGGTCGGGACCAAAAGCATAGTTGGCGTTGTGTGCGCCAACTGTAGTGGGGATAAGCTGATCAGACGTATTGAGTTGCATGCCGCGGGCTGCCTTGTTTGCAATATCCATCATGGCAAGGTCTGTTCCGGTAACGGCTGGTGCGGACAGACCCATCTGTGTCACACTTGTGGCCATGGTATTTTCCTCCTGTTGTTTTTTTACGGCGTATCATGAAAAAACTTTAGGTATTCCAGCATTGATATTTGCTGCGTACAATATCATATTGGTGTCATTAACCTGCTGTTATCTTGATTAGATGGAGGATATATGACGTGCAGTTATCAGGAAATGGAACAGACTCTGATGGACGCTCTGCGACTTTACCATCATCCTATTGCCATCACATTTTTGACTTCTGATACGGATGTCGCATCCTTTAAGCAGACCACGTCCTATGTTACACCGGTTAAACCGCTGACCTTCTGCCAGTGGGAGATTGCTGCACGTATGCAGGCCAAGACTGTTCTGGGTACAGCAGATACTCTTGCCTGTACCAATGCTCAGGTCAGCTTTGGTTGGCGAGAGATTGATGAGAAGGAGGTCAGGACACAGAGTAAATACTGTGTAGATGTAGAACAGGCCAGACGTTTTCTTGTATCCAAGCCACGCATGCCGTTGGGAAGCCTTAAGGCTGTAGCTGTTGGTCCACTGGGCAAGGCCACCATGGCACCCAGCGTCGTACATTTTTACTGTGATTCCCTTCAGGCGTACCATTTGGCCGTGGATTATATGGCCGCCACAGACACGCATCCCCTGCAACCGCAAATATTCATGAGCTCTTCGGCCTGTGGCGGGAGTGTGTACACCTTTCAGCAGACGATGTTTAACTATTGTCCGCCTTGTTCCGGTTCATACAATGCCGGCAAGACTGAACGTGGGGAAAGCAATGTGACCATACCCGGTTCGCAGATTGGGGCAGTGGTCGAGCGTCTGCTGGAACGCATCAGCAAGAGTGGTTCCAGCTCGATAACACGGCAGGGCGACTGCTTTCCCGGTGCGGATATCTGTAAGAATTGTCCGCTTATTATTTTCAGGAATGCGGGCGATGTTACTGCTTGTACCGGTTGTGAAAAAATGTGACTGCACTGCGGTAACGTTTTTCAAGCCGCATTCAGCCCAAAAAAATGTCGTGCGTTTTCGCCACAGCGTAGCCAGAGCGTGACAGCGTCTTCCCCGCGTGCTGCGGCAATGGCTTGTGCAGTGAATACGGTGAAAGCTGGTTCATTGCGTTTACCTCGCCATGGCAGAGGTGCAAGATAAGGGGCATCTGTCTCCAGCAGTAAATGGTCTGGCGGAATGCATGCCACGGCTTCACGTATTTGGGCATTGGCCTTGTACGTCACGGGACCGGGTACGGAAATGTGCCAGCCATTGTGTATAATGCGACGTGCCATGTGGGGGCCCAGGCCGAAGCAGTGCCAGAGTACCGGTTGTCCTACAAAGCCTGAGGATTCAAGAATCATGAGAGTATCTTCTTCTGCTTCTCTGCAGTGAATGACCACGGGACGGGCCAGTTCACGGGCAAGATTTAGTTGCTCGTGCAAAGCCTGATACTGAATTTCGTGCGGGCAGTCGTTCCAGTGGAAATCTAGTCCTATTTCTCCCACGGCACGCAGGCGTGGCTCTGAGGTAAAGGCAGCGCGTATGGCGGCAAGTCGCTCAGGTGTGCACTTGTGTCCATCACAGGGATGTATACCCATAATAAAGAAGACTTCAGGATGATCAGCAAACAGGTGATGCCTTGCGGCGAAGTCGTCCGGTCCCAGAAAGACATTGCCCAGATGGGTCAGACCGGCGGCATGTGCCCGGGCGAGTACCGCTTCACGGTCGTTATCAAATTCTTCACCGTCGAGGTGACAATGGCTGTCCACACCGCCCAGAGGCATGGCTAGTGTTAGGGGGTCTGTGCGTTGGGGTGATTTTTTAGACATGCTCACAATCCCTGGAGAAATTGTCCTGTAAGGATACGAAAAGGATTATGGTAAGGGGAATCTTCCACTTTCATGGCAGCCAGCGCCATCGTGCTCAGTTCTGACCACGCGAGCACTGAGTATTTCTTGATGCAGCGGGCAATAAGTGCACCCACCCTGTCCACTGTTGCACACGCGATAGCGTTTTTGTATGCAGATAGTATTGTTGGATTGTTTGTAGGAAGTTTATCCATGCTTGACAAGAGAGTAGCTAAGATTTCAAAAAAGCGGACAGCACATGCGCGAATCTATCATAGGCTATGGCGCGGCCTTGGGCGCCACCATCATCTGGGCTGGTAATTTTGTGGCGGCCAGGGCTCTGGCCGACAGCATCCCCCCATGTCAGTTCAATTTTTGGCGCTGGGTTATTGCTCTGGCAGTCATACTTCCCTTTTCCTTGCGCTATCTGCGTGACGATTGGAAGGCGCTGCGGCGGCATTGTGCCTACCTTTCACTCATGGCCCTGCTGGGGGTGACATTGATGAACACCTTTGTCTACAAGGCAGGACAGACCACCGCAAGCCTGAATATGGCCTTGATCATGCCTGCAACGCCAGCTGTCATCCTGTTGTTATCCCGTATGGTATATGGCGAACCCATTACCCTGCGCCGTTTAGTGGGCATGCTGGCAGCCATGGTGGGCATACTTGTTTTGATAAGCCGTGGAGAATGGCGGAATCTGGCAGGCTTGCACATTAACAGCGGCGACCTGTGGACGCTGGGTTGCATGGCCTGTTTTGCTCTCTACTCATTGTTCATGCGTCAACGTCCACGCCAAATATCGTCTTTGGGTTTCAATACCCTGGTGTTTGGCTTAGGCATTGCCTACGCCGTACCATGTGTAGCGCTTGAGGCCCTGCTGCTCCCCTTGCCCGCCCTCACATTGCAGGTTTTTATTGGCCTTGTCTATGCAGGATTGGGGTGTTCCGCTGTGGCATTCTGGCTGTGGACCATTGGTATTGATCGTATAGGGCCTGTGCGTGCAGGCATCATCTACTACAGCCTTCCACTGTTCACTGGTGTAGAGTCAGTGTTCTTCCTGCATGAGAATGTGACTTTGATACAAGTGTGCGGTGGCATATGCATTATAGGTGGTATTTGCGTGGCTACACTGCCCACAGGACATCGCCATATTGCAACCGGTTAGGTGCGGCATCTTATGGCATGGCGTCTTCTTCACTGACCATACCAACCCTTGCAAAATGTTGCCGAAGAGACTATTTTTATAAGGTTTTGACAGTTCAGCAGTTTTGATCATGTTTGGGGGAATCATGCACCTTCGCAAACGTATCCTCGTCACTGGTGGCTCTGGTTTTCTTGGTTCACATCTCTGTGAACGCTTGCTCAACGATGGGCACGAAGTGCTCTGCGTGGACAATTTTTTCTCCAGTGCTCGTGCTAATGTGACAGCACTCATGGACAACAAGCGTTTTGAACTCATCCGTCACGACGTAACCTTCCCTCTCTATGTGGAAGTGGACGAAATCTACAACCTTGCCTGCCCGGCTTCCCCCATTCACTATCAGTATGATCCGGTGCAGACTATCAAAACCTGTGTACATGGGGCAATTAACATGCTGGGCCTGGCCAAAAGGCTCAAGGCGCGCATTTATCAGGCTTCCACCAGTGAAGTGTATGGTGACCCCGAGGTGCATCCCCAGACCGAGGACTACTGGGGGCATGTCAATCCTAACGGTATCCGCTCCTGCTATGACGAGGGCAAACGTTGTGCCGAGGCACTCTTTTTCGCTTACTGGAGGCAGGGCGGCCTGCCTATCAAGGTTGGGCGCATTTTTAATACCTATGGCCCCAGAATGCATCCCAACGACGGACGGGTGGTATCCAATTTTATTGTCCAAGCGCTTAAAAACCAACCCATCACTATCTACGGCGATGGTAGCCAGACACGTTCTTTTTGCTATGTAAGCGACCTCATTGATTGCATGGTGCGTTTTATGGCCTCGCCGGATAATTTTATCGGGCCTATGAATATGGGGAATCCCGGCGAATTTACCATACGCGAACTGGCCGAAAAAGTAGTGGAACTTACAGGCAGTTCTGCAAAAATAGTGTATGAACCACTGCCTGGTGACGATCCCAAGCAACGCCGACCCGATATAAGCCTTGCCAAGGAAAAATTGGGCTGGGAACCACATATTTCGTTGGAGCAGGGCCTCAAAACGACTATTGCCTATTTTGACGCCTTGCTGCACAACGGCCAGGCCTGATCATAATCATTATGACACTCTTTTTATGGACTCTCTGTCTGCTTGTGGCAGGCGCTTCCCTGTGTGCCATTCTGGCTGTATGTCCTTCAGTGTCCGCTACAGCGCGTGCGGCAAACCTGATCGGTGCCCTTGGATCGGCCACTGCCTGTTTGCTTGGGCTTGTCGCCCTTGTGTGTTCGCCATGGAATGCGTCTTTGTCGGTACACTTGCCTTGGGGATTGCCTGTGGGGGCTTGTGCGCTAGGCTTGGATGCTTTAAGCCGGCTTTTTTTGCTGCCTGTCTTTGGTCTTGGTTTTGTCTGCGCTGTATCCGGCGGCCTTTCCTTGCGCCATGAACGGCCAGAGATGCACAACTTCGGTGCGCACTGGCTTTTCTATTTCTTGCTTCTGTTGGGTCTGGCCTTGGTGATGACCTCTCGTGACGCTGTGCTTTTCATGCTAGCCTGGGAGCTCATGTCGCTTGCGCCCTTCTTTCTAATTGACTTTAATGACGGCGATAGCAAGGTGCGTGATGCCTCGTGGGTATATCTTACAGCTGCGCATCTGGGTGCGGTGGCTCTCATGGCCTTTTTTGTGCTTTTGTGGCAAACCACGGGGCAGACATCCTTAGACAACGTGGGACCAGCTCTGTCTCAGGCCACTCCCGGGCTGCAGGCAGCCTTGTTTGTGCTGTGTGTGTTGGGTTTTGGGGCCAAAGCAGGCTTGGCACCCTTACATATCTGGCTGCCAGAAGCTCATCCAGCGGCCCCCAGTCATGTGTCCGCCCTGCTTTCCGGTGCCATGATTAATGCCGGCCTGTATGGCATTGTACGCAGTTTGGGCTTGCTGTCCCAGGCTGGAAATGCCCAGGAATGGTGGGGATGGTCACTGCTCTTCCTAGGGCTCGGCACGGGAGTCATGGGTATTCTTAAGGCAACGGCACAAAGCAATCTCAAGCGGTTACTGGCGTATTCCAGCGTAGAGAATATGGGCCTCATGACCATGGGGCTGGGCGTTGGCTACATCGGCCATATCTGCGGGAATGGCTGGATAGCCGTCATGGGGGTTTCCGGTGCTTTGTTGCACATGTGCAACCACGCGGCCTTCAAGGGCCTGCTTTTTCTCTGCGCCGGCGAGGTGCTGCATGCGTGTGGTACGGTGCGCATGGGGCAGCTTGGAGGCGTGCAAAAAAAAATGCCTTTGGTGGGTATAGCCTTTGCCATTGGGGCTGCCTCCATTGCCTGTTTACCGCCCTGTAATGGCTTTGCCGGGGAGCTTTTGATTGCTTTTTCTCTGCTGGATGGTCCATCTCTGAATGGGGTGGAACGCCAGATGGGTTTGCTCGTCTCCTTTGCTGGTATGGCCTGTATCAGCGGCCTTGCGGCTGCTCTTTATGCCAAGGCCTATGGCATCACTTTTCTTGGGCAGCCACGTTCCGGTTTTGCTGTAAATGCACATCCGGCTACATGGCGTACGCTCTGGCCCCTGTCTTTGCCTGCCGCGGTCTGCCTGGCTGGTGGACTTGCCGCCCCAGCGTTTTTTAAACTTGCTGTCAGCGCAGCCCATTGCGCATTGCCCCTGTCTGACGTGCTTTCTGCCCAGGGGCACAACGCGTTGCGTCAGGCAGAGCATAGCCTGACTGTTGTGTCCTGTGTTGGTTGTGTCGGGATTGCCCTAGTGGTGGCAATATTATTTATTCGAAAAATTCTTCTGCGCGGGCGCCGTGTGAAAGCAGTGCCCACCTGGAGCTGCGGTTTTCAGGCGGCATCTCCCCGTGTGCAATATACGGATGCGGCCTTTTCCGAACCCATGGCTAGAATTTTTGGTCGCGCTATGGGACTGAAGGTGGATGTGCACCAGGATGTGCAACTTTTCCCTCAAGACGGTTTTCTCGCTATTATGGCGCCGGACAGGCTGCGAACAAAGCTGTTTACCCCGTTGTTTCAGGCAGTTGAAAGCCTGTGTAATGCCTGCAAGATTATGCAGCACGGCAAGATTCACCTCTATATTCTGTATATGCTGGCCACAGTGGTAGGCTTACTCATTTGGGGATTGCGGGTATGAGCCAGAGCCTTGTTGTCTATTTTGTCCAGCTATGCTTGGCTTTGTTACTGGCACCCTTGCTTCCAGGCATCATCAATCGTGTCAAGGCCATATTTGCGGGGCGGCATGGCAAGCCTCTGTTACAAACCTACTATGATCTTGCCAAATTGCTGCGCAAGGGGGAAGCATTGAGCCAGACAACCACATGGGTATTCACCTTGGCGCCGGCCATTGCCCTTGTGGCTACGCTCTGTGCCTTGGCCTTGCTTCCTTTGGGGGGGAGCTCCTCGCCCCTGGCCTTTACCGGAGATTTTGTGCTGGCGGCTTATTTGCTGGCTTTGGGCCGTTTTGCCACCATGCTGTCTGCGTTGGACACGGGTTCATCGTTTGAAGGCATGGGAGCGAGCCGTGAGGCAACATTTGCTGCTCTGGCTGAACCAGTACTTTTTCTGACCCTCATGGTGCTCACGAGTTTGAGCCTCAACGCTGGCCTCGATACAGAGCATGCCTTGTCCCTTTCGGCATTGTTTGGCGGTCAGTCTGCCGATACATGGCTTGGGGGAAAGATCGAGTTGTTATTGGTGCCCGTTGTCTTTTTTATCCTTTTGTTGGTGGAGAATTGTCGCATCCCTGTAGACGACCCCAATACCCATCTGGAACTCACCATGATTCATGAGGTAATGGTGTTGGACCACTCTGGTCCCAATTTGGCCATAATCGTATACGGGACGGCCCTAAAACTGTGGTTTTTTGCTGCATTGATTGCCGGTTTGATGACGCCAGACCTTTCCCCTTGGCCACAGGCAGCTCTGCGTACGGGGATTGTGCTGCTGTTGAGTGTTCTTGTGGGAGTAACAGAATCTGTCATGGCGCGCTTGCGCATGCAGCGTGTGCCTGCCCTGCTGGGAGGGGCTGCCGCTATGTCCGCCTTGGCTCTTATCCTTTCGCAGATGAGGTAACGACATGTTGCTGCAAACGTGTCTTTTTTTGCTTGTGTTGAGCAACTTTTGCATGCTGGGCACACCACGCATACGACGCATGACCGGCATGACGGCCATTCAAGGTCTGTTGCTCACAGTACTGCTGTGCATTTTTGGTCACGTTATGTTGGCCGTAGCTGTGTTGCTTATCAAGGGATTGCTGCTACCTGGTCTGCTTTGGCGTACCTTGAAGCGTTTACCGGCACAGGCTCTTGTGTGTCCCCGTAAAGTGGTGCCATTGGATGTACTTGCTGGCATGGGTGGGTTGGCTTTTTCCTTTTGGCTGGACGGTCGACTTGTCATGGCGCATGGGCTTTTCCCGCCTATGCTTTTGCCTCTTGGACTGGCTACACTATTTTGCGGACTCATCCTCATTGTGGGACGCATAAAGGCTATCACACAGGTCATTGGCTATCTTGTGGCGGAAAATGGTATATTCCTGCTGGGCATGCCCCTCATGACGACCGGTACTGCCTGGTTTGAGCTGGCCTTGCTCTTGGATGTATTTGTTGCAGTCTTTGTCATGGGCATTGCCATTAACCACATTAGCGATTCCTTCGCCTCCATCGACGTGGCGAGGTTCCGCAGCCTCAGGGATTAGGACGACATGCTCATTGCTCTTGTGCTCCTGCCCTTTTGTATGGGGGTTGTCATGCTTTTGTGGGGGCGTGCAGCTCTGTGCCGTCTGGGACTGCCCGCTGTGGCCGTGGCGCACACGGCTCTGGCATGTGCTACGGCCTGCAGAGTGGCGCAGGGCGAAACTATTAGTGCACTCAATGACATGCTGGCTCCAGATGCTCTGGGAGCACTTTTTCTTTTGCTGGCAAGTCTGCTTTTCCTAGCGGTTTCAGTTTATGCTGTCTCTTATTTGCGTGAGGAGGAGCGTATAGGAGAACATACCAATATATTGGATCACGGGCATTTTACTAATGCACCCGAACGTCGTTTTACCGCCTGTCTATGCTTTTTTCTGGCCTCCATGTCGCTGGTGACCATTACGCCGCATATGGGTGTGCAGTGGGTGGGCATTGAGGCGACTACGCTATCCAGTGCACCGCTTATCTATTTTCATCGGCACAAGAATTCGTTGGAAGCCACTTGGAAGTATCTTATCATCTGTTCGGTAGGTATTGCTCTGGCCTTATTGGGCAATATTCTGCTTTCGGTGGCCTTTTACAGAAGTGACGGCGTGACAGAGACAATGGGCATGGATCAGGTGGGCTGGTTTGTGCGCCATGCCGCCCAGGGGGAGCCTACATGGCTCAAGGCGGCCTTTGTCTTTTTGCTGGCCGGCTACGGTGCCAAGATGGGGCTTGCCCCTCTGCACAACTGGTTGCCCGACGCACATAGTCAGGCGCCTTCCTTGGTATCGGCCCTGCTTTCCGGGGCTTTGCTCAACTGTGCCATGCTGGGCATGCTGCGTGGACACCAGATCATGCTTGCCGCCGGGCTTGGTGGTCTCTCTGGCAGCATGCTTATGTTCTTTGGCCTTTTTTCTCTGGCTACTGCTGCCATTTTTATTGTAGGACAGGGGCATTACAAGCGTATGCTGGCGTATTCCAGTGTGGAGCATATGGGCATTCTGGCCCTCGGCATAGGCACGGGAGGTCTGGCTGTCTTTGGAGCTATGCTGCACGCGGTCTGTCATTCGCTGATCAAGTGCATGCTGTTCCTGCTTTCTGGCAACATTCTGGCACGTTATCATACCTATTCCAGCTATGATGTGCGCGGTATGCGTTGGACAATGCCCTTTACCGGGGCATTGTGGACAGCCGGGTTTCTGGCTGTGGCAGGCTCGCCACCTTTTGGTGTGTTTGTGAGTGAGCTGCTTATTTTTAAGGGAATGTTGGCGGCAGATGCCGTGGGTTGGGCCATAGCCTATCTTGTCTTATTGGCCGTGATTTTTGTGGGGCTTTCAGTGGCCGTACTGCGTATGGTGCAGGGCAACCGCCCCATAGACATGCCCAAAACACCGCGGGAACCTTTGCTCAGTGTGCTGCCGCCCCTGGTTTTGGGCATGGTCGTCCTGTTGCTTGGCCTGTGGATTCCTGATTCCTTGAAACATTTTCTTTTTTGCGCTGCTGCGCTCATCGGCGGCTAGGCCTATAGCGGGATGCACATGAATACGCCGTTGCGATTTTCATATACAAACGCTGTTGCTTTTTCTGATATACCCGTGGTTGCCGGTGAGGAGCTGGCAGCCATTGTGCGCGGGCTGCTGGACGATGACTGGCGTTTGCTTGCGCTGTTCGGCGTGCCTGACAACGATGAAGAGGACGCAGCTGGCCTGTGTTGCGTACTGGCTCACGACGTGTCGGGTGCATTGACGGCTTTGCGCACGAATGCCCTGAGGACCTATCTTGCGCTGACGCCAACCTGTCCTCAGGCACATCTCTTTGAGCGTGAGGTTTTTGAACAGTGGGGTATTGTTCCAGAAGGGCATCCCTGGTGTAAACGTGTGCGGCGTATTCCCGACGCTGCAGAGGCTGCCATTCACAGCAAGGTCAAGGATAAAGCTGTTCAGGAGACCCAGCGCATATTACGTCCCTTCCGCTTCTACCGTGTAGGAGGGGAGGAAGTGCATGAAGTGGCCGTAGGGCCGGTGCATGCAGGTGTTATAGAGCCTGGGCATTTTAGATTCCAATGCTATGGGGAAAATGTGCTTCATTTGGAAATTGCTCTCGGTTATCAGCATAGGGGCGTGGAGCAGATGCTTGTCTCAGGCCCTGCACATCGTTGCCTCCCATTATTGGAATGTACAGCGGGTGATACTAGTGTGGGGCATGCCACGACCCATTGCGTGTTGCTGGAGCGGTTGGCAGGCGTAACCATACCACCTCGCGCACAACTTGTAAGGCGCATTGGCCTAGAGCTTGAGCGCCTGGCCAATCATACTGGAGATTTGGGCGCCATCGGCGGTGATACTGGCTTTTTGCCCACTTCTTCGTGGAATGGGCGTATTCGTGGCGATTTTTTGAATCTCACTGCTGCTGTGTGTGGCAACCGTTTCGGCCGAGGCCTTGTTGTGCCAGGCGGTGTAGCTTATGATCTTTCCCCCAATGAATGCCACGACATGGCAGCCCGTTTACGGGCGGCCGGTCGTGATGTGTGTGGTTCTGTGGATGTCATGCTGCATGCGCCCAGTGTGCTGGAGCGCTGTCATGGTGTCGGTGCGCTGGATGCGGCCTGCGCACGCAATCTAGGTATGGTGGGTGTTGCTGCACGAGCCTGTGGGCTTGAGCTGGATGCGCGAGCCACGGCACCGCTTTCGGCTTTGCCTTGTCAGCCTCCGCGTTGCGAGCATACGGGTGACGTGCTTGCTCGAGTACTGGTACGTAACCATGAATTACGCGACTCACTGCAGATGGTGGAGGACGATTTGGCAAATCTTGCCGTTTTGCCTGAAAACGATCTTCGCGCTGCTGGTTCCACCCCTGCTGTAGGGTCCTTGCCTCCTGGGAAGCTGGCTGTGGCACAGGTGGAGGGTTGGCGCGGTGAGATTTGCCATGTGGCCATCACTGACGCTGATGGACATTTTCTCGTGTATAAGGTGGTGGATCCTTCTTTTCACAACTGGCCTGGGCTTGCGGTGGCCCTACGCGGTAACCAAATTTCTGATTTCCCGCTTTGCAACAAAAGTTTCAACCTCTCCTACTGTGGGCATGATTTGTGAGGCTTTACCATGCTGCGTATAGTCAAGGAACGTTTGCACCAGAAATACCGTACGTTGGACTACCCCCGCAAAGATCCAACACTTTCATCCCGTTACCTTGGCCGGCCTGTACTTGAGTCTGTGCATTGTGGTACCTGTCATGCCTGTTATGCGGCATGTCCCACCGGGGCACTGCTGCCCGCGCCGGGGAGTGAAGACAGAACTCCCATACTGGATATGGGGAGTTGTACGTTCTGCGGCGCATGCCGGCGCGTTTGTCCCAATAAGGCATTTGTCTTTACAGGTGAGCATCGTATGGCCTCTTTCTTGCGAGAGGGTTTGATTGTGGCGCCTGGGACTGTCCCTGAGGCCCAGGAACTACCTGAAAAATGCCGCATGTTCCGTCGTTCCCTCAAACTGCGTCAGGTTAGCGCCGGTGGATGCAATGCCTGTGAGGCAGACTGCAATGTGCTTGGGACCTTGGTCTACGATCTAGGGCGCTTTGGCATTGATTTTGTGGCGTCCCCCCGGCATGCTGACGCCTTGCTGGTGACCGGTCCTGTTTCGGACAATATGCGGCGAGCACTCCTGGATACATGGCAGGCCATGCCAGAGCCCCGCCTTGTAATTGCCGTGGGCAGCTGTGCCGTATCGGGCGGCCTGTTTGGTGATAGCGCACAGTGCCATGGCGGTGTTGCCTCCGTGCTCCCTGTGGACATGTTTATTCCCGGTTGCCCTCCCAACCCATGGACCATCCTCGACGGTCTGCTGGCGCTGCAGGGAGTACAGTCGCCTCAAAGATAACATTGGGCACGACAGGCAAACTGTCAAAGGATGCAGGTGAAAGTCCTGCTTGGGTGCATAATAGTGATGAGCCCATATCTAGACCCGGCCTGTGTATTAAGACTTTCTTGCTTTGGAATCGGATGCAACCTATGTCTCCGACATCTTGAATCACTCGATTGATTCCCCAGTGCCCATAACGAAATCCGTATGATATACACACGGGCAGGCCGGATAATCGTCTGATTGGCCCGGGTACCCTTATGTTTTTTGCTATCCTGTCGAAACATTTACACATATGACAATATCTCGTGAACAATGCAATAGCTATCCGCTGCGCAGCGCTATAGGAACTGCCATGAAAAGTCTACTCTTGGGATGTGCTGTTATCTATTTGTGTGGCACTACTGTGTGTTTTGCAGCTAGTGCGGCCTGGCCGCCTCCTCCGTTACCAGACCAGCCTGTGTCTGTGCAGGACACAGTGTATGGGGTATTACGTAGCCACCGCAATTTGCGGGGCATGCAGGAAAACCGTGAAGTTTTGGAGCATGAACTGCGTCGCGCACAGGCGGGTTTTGGGCCTCGTGTGGATGTGACCGGCCGGGGCGGCCTCAGTCAATATAGTGATGCCTCCACCCGCAGTCAGAATCTGGACGACCGCATGTACGGGTATGTTGGTATAAGTGCACAGCTTGTGCAACCCATCTGGGATGGCTTTGCCACGCGTTCTCGCGTACGTTCTGCCAAGTCTACATTGGAATCGCAGAAATATCGCGTTTTTGATACTGCTACGTCATTATCGTTGGATGGCATAATTGCCCATATTGATCTGTTACGACGCAAGGCCATCTACAAGCTTGCCGAAAGTAACGTGGCTCATCATAAGGAGCTGGTAGGTCAGGCAGAGGACCGTGCTGCCCTGGGTGCAGATACTGCTGCTGACGTTACCCAGGCACAGTCCCGTCTACAGCGTGCGCTCTCCAGTCTTTCTGAAGCCAAGGCAGCACTGCGCGTTGCCGAAGACACATATACCCGTCTGACCGGCATGCCTGCCAGCAGCAGGCTCGACCCCGTGACCATGCCTCCACAGCTCTTTCCCAATGTCAAGTCTGTCATGGATCTGGCAGAAAAGTTCAATCCCAAACTGGCTGCGTATTTACAAGACATTCGTGCAGCGCGGGCAAACCGTGAGCTTGCCGATGCGTCCTTTGCACCTCAGCTAAACCTGGAGGCCGGACCCAACTACAGCAACCGTGGTGGCGGCACGGACCGCTGGATATACAGTTTTGATGTGCTCGGCGTGGTGCGGTGGAATATCTTCAACAGCGGAGCCGATGTGGCCGAGCACAAGGCGGCTTCTGCGCGTATGCGTCAGGCCCGTCAGGTCATGCGCAACTATGCCGATGATCTCAAGCTGGATGTTGAGAGTACATGGACAAATTATCAGGCTGCACAGGAACAATATAACCACTATGCCAAGGCCGTTGAGTACAACAAGTACACCTGCGCCGCCTATATTGAACAGTTTCAAATTGGCAAGCGTAGTATCCTGGATGTGCTGGATGCGCAGAATGAGCTGTATAATTCCTCAACACAGGCAGAAACAGCGCGTGGTAATATTCTTGTAGGTGCGTACAGGCTGTCTGCGCTTACGGGTAACATGCTGAGCGAGATGTCTATTGATACCCGCCCGTTGGGCAAAAGACCTCCCAGAGATTCCCATGACTCCCGTGAGGATTTCGCACCTGGCTGGTTTGAATAATCTTACACTGGTGGGGTTGTTGCGATGACGCGTACTGTTCTGGTCAAACCGTCTGCGGGGCAATGCATGCTTGTCCATGCCCTTGGCACTCGGCTGGACGTTCGTTTCCCCATGGTGGACATAACCATGGATCGACCAGAAGGAACAGACAATCTGCGTATTGCCTTTGAGGACGGGGCGTCCATCGAACTTCAAGGTATTTTTAGAGAACGGGCTGATGCTCCTGCCTTTGAGGCCGATGGGCACATCCTTTCGCGTAGAGAGTTTTTGGAGCACTATGCGCCTGGCCAGAATATCGAGCAGGATGCCTTGCCTTCTGTCCATCTGCGCAACTGCCACAGCATGGAGATTGACGACGCAATTGACGCTCCTCTGATGTCTGGTCTTGACAGGCTCGGGCCCGTGACAGACAGCGTTACCAACACAAAAGATGCGGTGTCAGGTTTCCTTGATAACAATGCGCCTTTGGACAACCTGCTTGCGTCTGTGCATGCGCTACCTGCAGTCACAGAACCAGTGAAGCACATTCCGCAAACAGACACCATGCCTTTTCAGAACAATGACCAGATCCACTCCCCTGAAGTCGATCTGGCCATCGTCATCCTGCGTACATCTCTAGAAAATGGTTAGCGCTCAGCAAGAAAAGCGCATCCAAGTTCCAGAGCCTTCAGGTTCACCTCTTGAAGCCTGTGCGGTAAGTGCTTTGTAATGGCGGTCTTCAGGGCGTTCACTCCAAAGGGCAGCAATCCCGATGCACAGACTGCACTGAGTAGGACTGTATTGCCGCTTTGTTCAGAACCGGCCTTGGCGCCCAGTTCACGGCAGGGAATGAAGTGGTATTGACCGGCCACCTGTCGCGTCATCTCCTCAATATGTGCCATAAGGGGATAGGACGCTTTGCCTAGGGAAACACTGATGGGCGGCAACATATCGCTGCTGGAGAAGACGGAGCCACCCGGCTGCAAGTAGGGGAGTGCTCGCAGGGTTTCCAGAGGTTCAAAACCCAGCAGTACATCGGCTTCCCCAAGATCAAGCTTAGGTGAACGCCACCCTCCCAGCAGTATGACGGATTCCACAACACCGCCACGCTGGGCCATGCCATGGACTTCACCTGCCACCACATCCAGCCCGGCATCCAGAGCTGTGCGCGCAAGCAGGGTAGTGGCGGTCAAGGTGCCCTGTCCTCCAACGCCAGTGAAGAAAATACGCATTCTCTTATTGTGCGCTGCGTTCATACTCTAATTTCCTCCTTGGCGTTTCCGTGCCTTAAAGGCCGTGGGCGCGACCTGCAGACAAACCATGCAGCCCGAACACAGTGAAGAATCAACGGCTAGGTTATCGCCATCGCGGTAAAAAGCCGGACAGGCAAGCTGTTCAAGGCAGCGCATGGCCTCCGAATTCTGCTGTGCCACTTCAGCAACCTGTGGTGAAACTTTTTTGAGCGCCCGCCGTGCATACAGTACACAGGGTTCTTCGGCAATGAGCACACGCACGCCCTTTTGTCCTTTCATGGCTTCCAGTGCCTTGATGACGGCCCGAACATTGTAGGCACGTACCTTGGTGCACTGTGTAACACCCATGGCCTGCACAATGGATGCAATATCCATATGCGTATTATCCGTGCCAAGTTTTTCCTGAAGCATGCCGGGATTGGGCTGATGCCCTGTCATGGCAGTAGTGCCGTTGTCCAGAATGACAAGAATGATGTCATGCTGGTTGAAGACGGCATTGGCAAGCCCGGTCATACCCGAATGGAAAAAAGTGGAATCTCCGATAAAAGCTACCACTTGATTGCCGGAGGCACGGGCAAAACCGCTGCCGGCTGAGATGGATGACCCCATGCAGACGAGAAAATCGGCCGTGCGCAGGGGAGGCAGAAGACCCAGAGTATAACAACCGATGTCACTGGAATAGATGGCTGTATCGCCAAATACCTGACGGGCTGCATAATAAACGGCACGGTGTGAACAGCCGGGGCAGAGATTGGGCGGGCGTCCGGGCAGACCCTTGTCAATGGGGCGCACGGGTTTGGCTGGGCAGGGCAGGTTCAGCCAAGAGGCCAGACGCCGCATGACAAGCGTGGTGGAATATTCTGCAAGCCCTGTAAGTCCGTCGTCCTTGCCTTCCATCTGCGTGGTTATGCCCAAACGTTGCGCCAGAGCACGTATATCATGTTCCAGAAGTGGAGCCCCCTCTTCCAGCACAAGCACACGGTCGCAAGTACGCAAAAATGTACCGATGCGCTCTTCGGGCAGAGGCCAGGTCATGCCCAGCTCCAGCACATGTGCTTTTGTCTCCCAACCGCCGGCCACAAGGGCGTCGGCCAGGTAGTCACGTGCAACACCAGAGGCAATGATGCCCAGGCGTGTGGGGGCAGGTGCTTCACGCACCGTGGTAAAGCGGCTGCTCTCGGCAAAGCGACGGGCTTTTTCCATAATACCGGTCAAGGCCTCATGGCGTCGCAAGGCCACAGCGGGCACGGGCACAAAACGCCCTGGCTCACGTGTAAAAGGTACCTTGGGCTGGGGCTCGGGCAGGTCGTCAAACTCTACAGCACCGCGCAGATGGCTGATCCGCGTTGTGGTGCGCAGCATTACAGGCTGCTGCAGTTCACGTGCAACGCGAAACGCTTCACGCGTCATGTCTTTGGCTTCTTGTGCCGTAGCGGGTTCAAAACAGGGCAGCATGGCAAAACGTGCATATGTGCGGTTGTCCTGTTCATTCTGACTGGAATGACAGCCCGGGTCGTCAGCCGTGAGCACCACCATGCCACCTGGCAAACCCGTATATACAGAAGTGAATAGCGGGTCGGCAGCCACATTGAGGCCCACGTGTTTCATGGTTACAAGGCTCATGGCTCCGCCAAGGGCGGCACCGGCAGCAACTTCCATGGCCACCTTTTCATTGACGGAATATTCCATCCTGTAGCGGCCATCGCCGCCAAGACGGTAAAAGGTATCCGGCACTTCCGAAGAGGGGGTACCTGGGTAACAGCTGATCATGTGTACGCCTGCTTCAAGTGCACCGCGTACAATGGCTTCATTGCCTAGCAGTAAATGTCGCTCTCCGCGCACTCCCCGCAACAGTGGATTGTCGCTCATACTTCCTCCAGATTGGCAGTACCGCTTCGGGCTACTTGTTTTCTTTTTCTTCTTTCTGCATGGCAGCAGCTTCTTCCGCAACGAGCTGGGGTGCCAGGGCACGTGCTCGGGCACGGAAATAGTCGGTTTCTAGGCCTTGTGCGCTATGAGCAAGGTCCAGATACAGGCGTGCTGCCTGCTCGGGCTTGTTGGCAGCCTGGGCGGCCTCGGCAGCCATTTGCTTCAGCTGCCCGGCAGAGATTTCCCCAGGCAGGCTCACCAGCAGCTTCTGCAGCAGGGCGAAGGCTTCGGCATTTTTTCCAGTTTTGAGCAGGGCACCGGCCTCGTCTATAGAAGCGGCAAGACCAAGCGCCCCATCACGTTTTTCGGCAGCCTTAGCAAACGCGGCGGCAGCTGTGGCGGCGTCATTACTGCGCAAGGCGTTCTGCCCCACAGTCATCCACGCCGCGAAACGTACATTTTCTGGGACGTTCTCGGCCAAGGCTGTCAGGGCTTTGACCTGCTCTGCTCCGGCTGGTTGCATGGAAAGACGCGCCAGTTCCTGCCGTGCATCAGCGTTACGGGTATTGTCATACCAGCGCCAAAGGCCTGTACCTGCCAACACCAGCACAAAGAGGATAACAAAACCCGCTATGGCGGTACCATGCCGTAGAATGAATTGCATCAAGGGAGCGCTTTCAGTGCTGACCTCGGCTTGAATATCGCGCAACAGTGAGGCTTCTTCTGGACCTTGATTTCTTTGCAGGTTCATCAAAATATTCCTTACAGGTTTGAAACCTCCCCTTCAGGGGGAAATTGCGATTGACGGACGACAAAGCCAATGGCATCTTTTTCGTAGCTACCCTCATTGAGGGAGAGGCCGTCCTGTTGGTAACGGAGTCAGTCAGCGGTTTTTATGCTTGCCTGTGGACTGCAATAAATTAGCAAAAAAATGCTTCCAGGGAACGAAAAGGCCATTGCCGCCAAAAGGGGCTCATCCGAACGAAGACTTTATATTTAGGCCACAACCATTCCTCTGTCAAAGCAAATCCCGCAATTCCGACCGTGGTGTATGGCCGGAAGCCAACGTACAAGGAGTATCCATGACGCCGGCTGAAGCAATGTCACATCTTGGCGCACGGGCCAAGGAAGCCGCCAGAGCCATGGCACGGGCAAATCCCCAGGCTAAATGCCGTGCCCTGCAAGCGTTGGCGCGCCTGTTGAAGGAACGCACCAACGACATCATGAAAGCCAATGCCAGGGATCTTAATACCGCGCGTACATCGGGCATGGATGCCGCCAGGCTGGACAGGTTGACCATCACTCCAGGTATCCTGGAGGAAATGTGTGCTGCCTGTCTGCATGTGGCTAATTTGCCCGACCCTGTAGGCTCTACTGTTGCCCAGTGGCAGCGCCCCAACGGCCTTCTGGTGGGCCGTATGCGTATACCCCTGGGAGTCATTGCCATGGTCTACGAGGCGCGTCCCAATGTGACCATTGACGCGGCAATTCTGTGCATTAAGGCGGGTAATGCCGTCATATTGCGCGGCGGCAGTGAAGCCCTGCAATCCAACACAGTTTTAGCCGCAGTGCTGCGTGAGGCTCTCTCGGTGGCTGGTCTGCCAGAGAATGCGGCACAGCTGGTGGACATGCCCGGTCACGAGGCCGTTACGGCTCTGTGTAAGCTCAGCAACTACATTGACGTCATAATTCCGCGTGGGGGGGAGGGGCTGGTTGCGGCTGTTACCGAGGCAGCCACGATGCCTGTGCTCAAACATTTTAAAGGCGTCTGCCACGCCTATGTGGATGCAGATGCAAACCTTGACCAGGCGCTCGATATTGTCTTTAACGGCAAGGTGCAGCGACCGGGCGTGTGTAACGCGCTGGAGTGCCTGCTGGTACACAGCGATGTGGCTCCGTCCTTCCTGCCCATGGTGGCAGCCAGGCTGGGTACTGCAGGGGTGGAATTTCACGCCTGTCCCACAGCTCTGCCTCTGCTGGGACCGCGTGCTCAGCCTGCCTGTCCGGAGGACTGGGGGCAGGAATTCCACGCCTTGGTGCTGGCTGTACGCGTGGTGGATGATCTGGATGCTGCTCTGGACCATATTGCCCGTTACGGTTCCAACCATACGGAGGTCATTTGCACCAACAACCATGTACACGCCATGCGCTTTCTGCGTGAGGCAGATGCCTCCATGGTGGGTGTTAACGCCTCAACCCGTTTTAATGATGGCGGTCAGCTGGGGTTGGGGGCCGAAATTGGTATCTCCACATCCAAGCTCCACGCCTACGGTCCCATGGGCGTGGATGAGCTGACCACTACAAAATTCGTCGTTCTAGGTCAGGGGCAGGTGCGGCAGTAGTATGACGGTACCCACCATTCCAGGACGCGCTATTCTAGGTGGCTGCTTCAACCCGCCGCACACAGGGCATTTGCGTCTGGCCGTGGAGGTGCGTGAAGCCCTGGGCTCTCTGGTCTCAGGTGTGGATCTCGTGCCCTGTGCAGTACCGCCACACAAGGATACCACTGGATTGTTGCCCTTTGCATTGCGAGCATCCATGGTAGAAGCTTGTATCAAAAATGTTCCTTGGCTTGCCTGCAACCGTCTTGAGGCCCGTCGGCAAGGTCCCTCGTTTACTTGGGATACTTTGCTGGCTTACAGAGAAGCAGAATCCCACAGAGAGCTCTATTTTGTTCTCGGGATTCCGGATTTCGCACAGTTGCCTCTTTGGCATCATGGACTGGATTTGCCCCGACTCTGTCATTTTGTGGTTGTTCCCCGCGACGATGTGCGCGAGGCAGATTTTTCTGCCATCGTAGAAAAAAACTGGCCCACGGCACGGGAACACCCTCCGTTGCTAGTTAACAGCCTGTGCAGGAAACTGCCTGGTGGGGGGCTTGCGCATTTCCTTTCTGTACCCCGTATTGCCATAAGCTCTTCGCAGATACGGCAGCTTTGGCTAGCCGGACGATCTGTGGATTTTCTTCTGCCAGATGTGGCCGTGAGTATGCTTCGCGAGCATAAGACAGACATTAGCAAACACTGGAACAATATGGCGAGGGTATGATGCTCTTTGCCCCCAAAGAAATCCGGGAAAATGTGGCCCGTGCCATAGGTTATCTGCAGCGTAACGAGGTTGAACGCGCACTTCTGACCATGTGTGAGGCCCTGCGTGCCATGGCTGATGCACGGCTGCCTCTTTCCGTAAGGGAGAAATTGCACAACCGCATAAGGGATTTTCTGAAGGCACTGGAAAATCATTCCATCCTGCGCCCTTTGCTCGATCCCGGCAACACGGGCAGCCCTCGCACCTTTACGCTGCACCCAGGCAAAGAGGCTGCACTGGCTACGGTACTGCTCGGCTTGGCCCGCATTCTGCGTCGCGAGAAAGAACAATCCCTGCACAAGCAAAGTGAAGCACAGCTGGAACGCAAGCGACAGCTCCTCAGTGAAGGCTTGAATGCATTGCGCAAAGGGCAACCTGCAAGAGGGCTGGCCTTTTTGCGACGCATAGTGGACGAATTCAGCGGAGAAGATGGCATACGTGTACAGATGGGGCATATTCTCCATGCTGCAGGCATGAACGCCGAAGCCGCTCAAATGTTCGAAGATGCCATGGCCTTGCAGCCGCGTGAGCCCGCCGCCTATACAGGGGCGGTAACAGCTTGGCTGGAACAGGGCGAATACGCCCACGCCGAACGCGTTTACAAAATGGCGTTGCGTACTTTCGGCGGGCATCCTTCAACTTTTGGAAAAATGGCCGTTATGTATCTGACCTGGGGTAAACCTCAGGAGGCCGCCGAAGCCGCACACCATGCCTTGCAGGATGACCCGGCACAGGTTGATGCACTGAAGGTGCTGGCCGCGTTGGATATTACATAAGGAGTGATTATGCCGCGCCATTTACCTCTGTTCTTTCTGTATGTCGCGCTGCTGTATGTTCTGTGCGCAACTGTGTGCATAATGGTGCCCGGTTGTCTTGTCACACAGGTTTATGCTCAGGTGACGCTGCTTGTGCCTAGTCAGCCGAGTATTGAAGCTCCGTCTGGTAAAACGGCCCCGCGTGATGAAAAACGTCCTGAAGCAGCCACGAAAGCGGACAAACAAGCAACCCCACTATCAAATCCTGCTGGTCAAAATGAAGCAGAGGCAGCCATGCCTGTATCTGGCGAACGGCCTGTTGCGCCTTTATTGGATGAAGAAGTTGATGTGCTCATCACCATGATGCACCCCTTCCGCAATGAAGGTCTTGATATGGACAGACCTCAGCTTCTGGCTGTATTGCGCTACGACGACGCGACCCCCATCAATGACAATGTCTATCAGCCGGAACGCCGTGATCTGTTGGGTGATGTGGAAGAAATTCGCTATATGAACCACAGAGCATGGGGTGCCAATGTGGCCCTGCCACGCCCTGGTTTATACCAATTTGTCATTGAGGGGCGTCCATGGTGGGATGCGGCACACCAATGTTTTTTACGCCATTACGTCAAGAATATTCTCCCTGTATATGGGGTGGAGTTTGGTTGGAGCCTGCCGTGCGGGCAACATCTCGAAATTGTGCCTCGCACACGCCCTTTCGGGCTCATGGCTCCGGTTCTTTTTATGGGAACGGCGCTGCAGGACGGCTCCCCTCTGGCGTCAGTGCCGGTG
Organism: Desulfovibrio sp.; assembly: GCA_017454325.1. GTDB lineage: Bacteria > Desulfobacterota > Desulfovibrionia > Desulfovibrionales > Desulfovibrionaceae > Desulfovibrio. The sequence continues at coordinate 38,330 of JAFTDG010000078.1, forward strand.
CGCATGGTACGTATCAACATAGAAAAACAATCAGTACCCACACCCTGGCATGAGGAATTAACGGCCAGAACCAATGCCCAGGGCGAATTTTCCTTTGTGCTTAACCAAACCGGGTGGTGGTGCTGCATGGCCGACGTGCCCGGCGATCCCTTGAAGGGCCCGGACGGACAGCCAAAACCACAGCTCCTGAGTGCGTTGCTCTGGCTGTATGTGGACGGGCCTACAGAGGCAGCGCGCAAACATTGACGCTCCCTAAGCCGTCACATTGAAGTTGCGGTCTTTTATAAAAGACAGAACGTGGAAAGCCCCAGAAAGATGAAAAAGCCAGCACCATCTGTAATGGTAGTCAGAAATATGCTGGATGCCTGGGCCGGATCTCGTCCGAGGGCGCGAAAAATAAGGGGGATAGAGCCTCCGGCCACGGCCCCCAGCAGCATGTCACACAGCAGCGCACCGCCCATAACCATACCAACTGCAGGCACTTTTGTGAACCACCAGGCTGCGAAAAAAGCTGTTACGGCCATGGCGAGGCCAGTGACAATCCCGATTTTGCCCTCACGCAGCACAGCCTTCCATGCCTTTTTTTGATCAAAACGGTCAGTTGCCAGCTGGCGGATCATGACGGCAAGTGACTGCTGTCCTGTATTGCCAGCCTGGTTGGCGACCATGGGCATGAGTACGGCTAGCACAGCCATCTGTGCGATGGAACCCTCGAACATATAAACAACCGAAGCGGACAGTGCAGAGTTGACCATATTCACAAAAAGCCAGGGCAGACGGCGGCACACGCTCTCCTGCCATGGCGTGTCAACGCTCTCCTCAGGGTCAGCCCCTACCATGCCCAACAGGTCGGCACTGGCCTCTTCATGAATGATATCCATGCTGTCATCATAGGTGACAACGCCGAGGATGTGTTTTTCATTGTCCACCACGGGCAATGCCAGAAAATTATAGTGTGAAAGCAGCGCAGCCACTTCGCGCTGATCCATGTTGTGCGGAACGCTGATGACATTCTGGCCTTCTACGGCGTTTCCTACAATAGTGCCTGGACGTGCCAGCATAAGATCTCGTAGGGAAAGCACACCTATGAGCACATGTTTTTCATCCACCACATAGGCATAATAGGGGCTTTCCTTGTCGGCCATCTCCGCACGGATGTGGGTTATGGCTTCGTCTACTGTGAGACTCTTGTCCAGTAGGATGAGCTCCGTATTCATAACGCCGCCGGCAGAATCCGGATCAAAATTGAGCAAATTGCGCAATTCCTCGGAATCTTCGCGGTCCAGTCTGTCCAGCAGAGCGTCACGATGGCCTTCGTCCAGCTCGTCCAGAACATCGGCTGCGTCGTCGGGAGACATCTCTGCGATAATCTGGGCGGCTACATCTTCGTCCAGATTTTCCAGCACATCCACTGCCGTATTCTCGTCCAGTTCGGCCAGGGCTTCAGCCGCTTCCTCCTTGGGCATGCGGCTTAAGGTACTGACCTGTTTTTCAAGCGTGAGATTTTCCAGATGGTCGGCCATATCGGCCGGATGGAGGAAATCTGTGTTCAGCTCGTTGGTTTCACCTGTGACTGCAGCCTGGGCTTGAACAGCAGATACAGCATCAGCAGGGGCAGTTGCATCTTCGTGAGTGGACGGGTCGTGAAGGTCAGCCATGGAATGCTCGCATGCACATTAGTGCTGTCAATGAATTTGCCAGGAGGGGAGGCAGGGCTCAAAAAACACTCTTGTGAAAAAAACCATAAAAAGCCTGCGGCTTGACGCGGCGGGCTTGTCATCCTACTACTGTGGTCAGTAGCTCCTTGCAACGGTTGTCTGACACAGACAGCAGCTGCAGGGGGAAGCACTCGTTGTGGCAGCTATACTGTACCCGAGCTGAATGAGTATTTTTTAGCATGCACAGGAAGTGGGGACAAGCCTAATGTTTACACCCTGGAACGCATTCTTTTCTTCCGAAGGCCGGCATTTGCTCCAGAAATCCATTGCCCTCGCGCTGGAAGAGGACGGTCCGGAATTGACCGCAGAAGGCATTTTTGTCCATGGCACTGTTATGCACGCCCGCATTTGCGCCAAGGAGGATACGCTGGTGGTGGGGCTGCCCATCATTGGTGAGGTTTTCGCCAGCCTCGGCAGCCCCTGTACATGTGAGACACTGGTAGAGGAGGCATCTTCTGTTGCAGCCATGACCGATGTGGCCCGCATAACTGCACCGGCTGTACCTATGCTCAAGGCAGAACGTGTTATCCTCAATTTTATCTGTCGTCTTTCAGGTATCGCCAATCTTACCGCCAGTTACGTTCACGAGCTGGAGGGCACCGGCGTGCGTCTGCTGGACACGCGCAAGACCACGCCATGCCTGCGCTGGGTGGAGAAATATGCCGTGCAGGCGGGCGGTGGGCACAATCATCGTAAAAACCTGGCGGAAATGCTCATGCTCAAGGATAACCATATTGATGCCGCTGGTTCCATTACCGAGGCGGTGATGGCACTCAGAGCACGATACCAGCCATGTCCGCCTATTGAGGTGGAATGCCGCACTGTTGCACATGTGCGTGAGGCTGTGGCTGCTAAGGTCAATCGCATCATGATGGACAATATGGGCGGCAGTTTGCTATCTGTGGCATTGTCCCTCGTGCCAGCCTCTATAGAAACAGAAGTGAGCGGCGGTGTGACCCTTGCCAATATACGCGCGTTGGCCTGCACGACACCGCGTCGGCCAGATTTCATTTCCGTTGGGCGTCTCACCCATTCCGCCGCATCTGCGGATTTCAGCATGTCGCTTGTATCAGCTTAACGATACACTGTTTGCCGCAAAGGATTCAATACGATGCACAATATTACGGCAGAAATTGCAACTCTGAAACAACAGTTCGGCAAACGCCTCTGCATTATGGGGCACCATTATCAGAACAATGCTGTGGTGCAGCACTGTGACATCACGGGGGATTCCCTGGAGCTGGCCCGTCGTGTGGCGGAGGTGGCAGCCGAATACATCGTTTTTTGCGGGGTCTCGTTTATGGGGGAATCTGCTGCGCTGCTTGCAGGGCCGGGGCAGAGCGTCTATGTGCCCAACCCCAGTGCAGACTGTCTTATGGCACGCATGACCCCGGCCACATTAGTCCGCTGCGTACTGGAGCAGCTTACTCAAGCTGGTTTCCCCGCGGTACCGCTTGCCTATGTGAATACCGATGTGGCTCTAAAGTCCGTGGTGGGGGAGTTCGGAGGGGCCGTATGTACTTCAGCCAACGCAAAAACTATGCTGCAATGGGCTCTTGACAGGGGAGAGCGTGTACTCTTTTTGCCGGATAGACATCTGGGTAACAATACAGCAACCCAACTGGGGGTTGGTCAGTCAGAGCGTCATGTCCTGCGGGTGGGAGCTCGTGGTCTTGTAGACTTGGCCACACAGCCTCTTGACCGACGTCTGCTGTTGTGGCCAGGCTGCTGTGCCATCCATGCTCGTTTTGCGCCGGAAGATGTAGAGGCGGCGCGTGATACTTATCCTGGCTGTAGAATTATAGCGCACCCAGAATGTTGTGAAGAGGTGATCGCAAAGTGCGATGCGGCCGGCTCCACGGCATATCTCATCAAGGAAGCAATGCGCGTGGCTACAACCGCTCCCGGTACAACACTTGTCATCGGTACGGAAAACAATCTGGTCAGTCGTCTTGCGAACCGTCATGCTAAGCAATGCCGCATTGTCGCACTAGGACATGCAATCTGCGGGAACATGGCTAAGGTTACAGAAAAAAAACTTTTGCAGACACTTATGGCGCTTGCCGATGGCAACGCCACTCCCATGGTGCTGGACGAAACGCTCGTGCAGTATGCTCGTATTGCTTTAACCCGTATGCTTGACGCATGCGGCCACTGAGGTTTTGTACTGTGGAATCCTCCCGCCGTTATGTCCCCGTGCTCGTCATCGGATCGGGTGTCGCAGGATGTGCCGCCGCACTCACACTGGCTGACGCCGGTTGTGATGTCTTGTTACTTAATGCTGGGGATACTCTGGCCGATGGCAATTCCGACTTGGCCCAGGGTGGCATCATTTATAGGACCAATGTACAACCGGGGGCACAGCCTGACGCCCGTGCACTAGAGAAGGATATTCTCACGGCTGGCCATGATTATAATTATCGCAAGGCGGTGCGTTATTTGTGCAAACAGGGGCCCGGCTGCGTGGATGCTATGCTCATAGAACGCGCCAAAGTACCCTTTGACCGCAACAGTGATGGTACCTTTAACCTTACGCGTGAGGGCGGGCACTCTGCCCCGCGCATCTTGCACTGTGCCGACTATTCAGGGCATGCCATCATGCAGGGCCTGACAGCCCAGGTTGAGGCACATCCCCGCATTACTTGCTTACACAGGCGTACGGCCATTGACTTGTTGACAAGCCGTCACCATGCCAGGGCATCACAATATCGCTATGAAGTTGAAAATCGCTGCCTCGGCAGCTATGTGCTCAATGATGACACCGGTGAACCAGAGACTATTCTGGCAGATTGGACTGTGCTGGCCACTGGTGGTGTGGGGCGCGTCTTCCTGCATTCCACCAATGCTCCGGGCTGCGTGGGAACAGGCATGGCCATGGCCTTTCGTGCAGGTGTTGCTCTGGCCAATATGGAATTCATGCAATTTCACCCGACTGCGCTCTACGAGGAGCGCCGTAATCGTCGCTCCCTTATCACGGAAGCCATGCGCGGTGAGGGCGCACGCTTGCTTGATCATAAGGGGCGTGCCTTCATGTGCGACTATGATCCCCGTGGGGACTTGGCTCCGCGTGATGTGGTGGCACAGGCCATGATGAATGAAATGCTCCATACCGGTGCCCCATGTCTTTTTCTTGATGCAAGCTGCATAAAGCTTGATCTGCCTTCACGCTTTCCCACGGTGTGCCGCAACTGCAGCGAGGCAGGGGTGGACATTCTCCATGATCCTATCCCCGTAGTACCGGCAGCCCATTATTTTTGTGGTGGTATTCTGACCGACCTGCGGGGCCGCACATCGTTGCACGGTCTGTATGCCATTGGCGAATGTGCCTGCACCGGTCTGCATGGGGCCAATCGTCTGGCCAGCACGTCACTGTTGGAGGCATTGGTATGGGGTATGGGCTGCGGCACGGATGTAGCACGTCGTATCCGTATGGAGAAAGGCCTTCCCCCTGCTCTGGTTGATGCCATCCCTGACTGGCAGCATGAGGGCAACGAAAGGCTTGATGATCCGGCTCTGGTTGCCCAGGACTGGGCTACTATACGCAACACCATGTGGAATTACGTGGGGATTGCTCGCACAGAGGCCCGCTTGCGTCGCGCATTTGAAGATATGCGTGATCTGGTGCGCCATATCCATGATTTCTATAAACGTACACGCATCACACGGCGTCTTGTGCAGCTATTTCATGGTGCCCAGACAGCCTACAGCATCACGCAGGCTGCCTTACGCAACCGTACCGGCATCGGCTGTCACTATCGAGTTGATTGAATAGAAAAATCATAAAGGAAATTGTTGATGAAAAGAGTTACAGGAATTCTGGCCGTCGTAGTCCTTCTTTTAGGAGGTGCGGCACTGGGGCTACACATGTGGCTGCAGTCAGCGGTGGAAGAACTGGCCCGCGAAAGCATCGCATCACTCCCCCTTATTCCGGGAGGTGCCCCGGCCAAGGGGTCGGTAGAAAATGCGCACTTTATTCCCCTGTCACGTACACTGTATCTTACACGAATACACATTACAGACCCTGCTGTAACAGGCCTTGAAAGTTCCATAGAAAGTATCTCGTTGCGTTTTACTCCACGTTTTCTGCTGGCGCTGACGCCCCTGCGTAACCTTGTGCTTCCCACGCAGGAAGACGACATGCTAGCTGTGGTCGAATATGCCCAGTTTGACAACCTGGAATGGAAAATGCGTGGCGAGCGTTGCTCACTTAAACAGTATACGGCAGAAACGGTACACGTCACCGCTGGCATGCTGGCCTCTCTTATTGACGGGCGCAACACAGATCCACTTGATGTCATCTATCATGCCGGTGCGGATAGCCTTCGTGCCAGGGGCCTTAGTATCAAAAGTTTTGATAGGAGCGACCTGAACGAAATCATTCTGGACGAGTCTGTCGTGGTTGGCTGGGAGGGCAGCTCTATCCATTCTTCCTCACTTACGGGTCTGCATGGCCGTGCTGGAAAGGAGGAAATCTTTTCTCTGCAGACACTGCAATATGGCGGCATTACATTGCCTGAGCCAGATCTGTTACGACAATTCTGGCAGGAGTTTCTCAAGCACGGCAACGACAGCGATGCCCTTTGGATGGCGTGCCGTCCCCTACTTGATAAAATGACCGAAAAGGGTGCGCTTGCGGAAACAGTCCGCATTGGCACCCTGCACCTGTATGTAAACGGACAGCCGGTACGCCTGGACGAAGGCGGTTTTGACTATCCGTCTGTTATGCCAAGGCATATAGCTGGCTTTTTGCGGGGGCTGTCTCTGCCGCGTTCTCTGTTTAAAGATTCTGGACTGGCCCTGCCTGATCTCATGCTTGACTTCTCAGGTTCTGTAGAAGTGTTGGACGAGGGCCGTGAAAACCACAGTTATGATTTCAAGGCTTCGGGATTGGCCGATGTGGAGTGCAGCTTTGCATTGCATGGTAAGGGATCGCTTTTTGACGAGCAGGCAGTTCTCACTCACAGCGTCAGCAATGTACGCCTGATGCTGCAGGACAGAGGAGTCATGGCCTGGATGGGGCGCAATATGGGTGGGAGTCCCACAGCCGTTGTGACACGGCTGGAACGTGCGCTCAACGAGTTGGAACTGCAGGATACACCGCAGAATCGTCAAATTCAGGCATATCTGCGTACGTTTATACGCCATCCGGGCAGCCTGGAAGTGCAGTCCCTTTCTGAAAAGCCTGTCGGCCTGATTCAGCTGCTGGAAACGTTGGTAAATCCAGGAGCTTTGTTCACTCTGCGCGTTACTCCCGGTGCTGTGTCATTGGAAGATGCCATCCGCGCTCTGCCCGCAGTGAAGTGACAGGTATGCGCGTACTACGGCTCAAACCACACGAAGACCGCCGTCTGCGCGCCGGGCATCTGTGGATCTTTGCCAACGAGGTAGACGTAAGGCGAACCCCGCTTACGTCTTTCAGCCCCGGCGAGGCAGTCATTGTCTGCGACGCACGGGGGGCACCGCTTGGCAGTGCCTGCGTCAACCAAGCCTCCCTCATCTGCGCTCGTTTGCACAGCCGTACTCCTGATGTTGAGCTGGATGAAAACCTCTTGAGACAACGGCTGAGAGCGGCTTTGCGCCTGCGTGAGCGCCTTTACAGCGCTCCATGGTATCGGCTGTGCCACGGAGAGGGTGATTTCCTTCCTGGTCTCGTTGTAGACCGGTATGGTGATCATCTCACCGTACAGATTTCAACGGCGGGCATGGATTGTCGCCGATCAGTGATCGAGGCAGTATTACGTGATGTGCTCAAGCCCGTTTCTATCCTCTGGGATAATGATCTGCCTGCGCGGACGCTGGAGGGTCTACCCCTTGGTCGCGTAGTATCAGGCCCGGCACCAGAAATACTGGACGTGTCGGAAAACGGCTGTCATTTTGCCGTTCCCTGCCTTACGGGGCAGAAGACGGGCTGGTTTTATGACCAGCGTCAAAACAGGGCTGAGCTGGCTCGTTACGCCGCTGACGCTGAGGTGTTGGACGTATTTAGCTATGCAGGGGGCTTTGGGGTGACAGCCGCTGCTTCAGGGGCACGTTCTGTCTGTTTCGTCGACGCTTCGGCACAAGCCCTGGATTTCGCTGCCCGCAATGCTCTGGCCAACGCACCTCACTGTGCAGCACACACGATATGTGGCGACGCTTTCGCCGTTATGCAGCAGTTGTATAACGAGGGTCGGCGTTTTCAGGTCATCAGTGTAGATCCGCCTGCCTTTATTAAACGCCGTAAAGATGCTGCCAAGGGTCTTGCCGCATATCGCAAGGCTACGGCCCTTGCTGTGCGCCTGCTTGCTCCAGGTGGTATCATTGCGAGTTCTTCCTGTTCGCACCACCTTGAAGCTCAGGCATTGAGGACATGCTTGACGCAAGCCACTGCAGGGCGCAAACTACATGCCCGCCTGCTCTTTGCCGGAGGGCAGGGACCGGACCATCCCATACATGTGGCCATGCCCGAAACATCGTATCTCAAGTGCTTTATCGCTCAACTGGAAGACTAAGCTCAAGGAATAATCATGCTACTCAATAAAGTCCGTCTACTTACCCCAGGTCCTACACCTCTGCCGGAACGTGTGCGTCTTGCACTCGCCAAAGATATGATACATCATCGTAAACGCGCCTTTATGGATACGATGATGCAGGTACAGGAACGCCTGCGCATACTTTTTGGCACCGCTGATACGGTATTGCCTCTTTCCTGCTCAGGCACTGGCGCCATGACGGCAGCCGTTCACAGCCTCTTTACGCCGGGGCAGCGTGTCCTTGTGGTAGAAGGGGGCAAATTTGGCCAGCGCTGGCATGAAATTGCCAGTCAACGCGGGTTGGAAGTGACCTCTCTTGCCGTTCCATGGGGCAAGGGTGTGGAACCGCAGGCCGTGGCCGATGCCCTCAAGGCAGACCCTTCCATCAAAGGTGTGCTTATCCAGTATTCTGAAACATCCACTGGTGTGCTTCACCCCGTCAGGGAAGTGGCGAGCATCACCCGCGAAAGTAATGCCCTTTTGGTTGTGGACGGCATATCTGCTGTGGGGTTGGCCCCCTGTCCTATGGATGCGTGGGGTATAGACTGCCTGCTAACCGGTTCCCAAAAAGGACTCATGTTGCCCCCTGGTCTGGCTCTGCTGGCACTTTCACCTCGGGCATGGAAAAGTGCTGAGGCAAATGATTCCGGCTGTTTCTATTTTAACTTGCCAGCTGAAAAGGCTAAGCTTGCCAAGGGGCAGACGCTCTTCACAAGTGCCGTCAATCTCATTATTGGGCTCAACGAAAGCCTGGATATGCTGCTGGAAAACGGCCTGGAAGCCGTCTATGCCAAACAGTGGGCATTGACCATGCTCAACCGGGCTGGCCTGTCTGCCATGGGACTCACGCTCTTTGCTCCGGAGCATTTTGCCTGGGGCATCACCAGTGTACTCCTGCCTGCTGGCGTGGACGGCACGGAAGTGGTGCGCATTGCTATGGAAACATATGGTGTTTGTCTGGCCGGTGGGCAAGACCACCTGAAAGGCAGGCTCGTCCGCGTCGGTCATATGGGTTGGGTTGACTGGGCAGATGCCTTGGCCGGGCTGTACGCTTTGAATCGCAGCATTATAGCGGCAGGTGGACATTGTGGTTCACGCGATTATATGGAAACCGCCATGGCCGCGTACCGCATGGCGCTTTCAGGCAAGCCTGGACAAGCCCTACCTCTCATACACAGCTGATTGCGTCAACGGAAAAGGCGCTAACCCTAAGAGGTCGTTATGGACACTGCGCAGCATCCTCAACATGAAAATGCCATGCCGGAAGTGACATTTTCAACCTTTATTCTTTCTCTTGCATCATCAGCATTGCTGCATCTGGGTGAAGTGCCTAATCCCGATACGGGGCAAATACAATCCAGCCTGCCTCTCGCCAAGCATACCATTGACGTACTTGAAATGTTGCGCATCAAGACAGAGAAAGGCCTTGATGCACAGGAACACGCCATGCTGGAAAGCATTCTTTACGAGCTGCGCATGAAGTATGTCATGCACTGTGGTCAGGCAAGCCCTATTTCGGGTAAAGGACAATAGGCATAACTAGGGGGAAGCTGGCATGAAGACCATCAATGTGGGGCTGGTGGGCATTACTGGATACGCAGGCATGGAGCTGACGCGACTCCTGGCAGGCCACCCTTGCATGCGTCTGTGTATGGCCTGTTCACGGGCCGAGGCTGGTAAACGACTCGGGGAATATTATCCTTTTTTGAACCATATGCCGGGAGCAGATGTAGTAATCAGTGTCTTTGATCCTCAGGAGGCAGCCCGACAGTGCGAACTCGTGTTTCTGGCCGTTCCGGCTGGCACGGCCATGGACATGGTCGGTCCGCTGCTGCGGGCCGGGGTGAAAGTGGTGGATTTTTCGGCAGACTTTCGTCTGCATGATCCAGACATTTATGCTCAGTGGTACAAACGCGACCACATCTGTCCTGAATTGCTGCACAAGGCTGTATATGGTCTGCCTGAACGGTATGCTGATGTTATTGCCAAGGCTCAACTTGTTGCCAACCCCGGTTGTTATCCCACATCGGTCATTCTTGGGCTTGCCGCAGCCTTTAAACATGATTTTATTCAAACCACAGACATCGTGGTGGATGCAAAATCCGGGGCAACGGGTGCAGGACGCAAGGCTAGTGTGTCCACACTATTCTGTGAAGTGTCAGACAATTTCCGTGCCTATGGCCTGCCTACACATCGCCATACGCCAGAGATTGAGCAGGAGCTTTCACTCCTGGCCGGGCATGATATGCGCCTTTCTTTTAACACGCATCTTTTGCCTACTAACAGGGGCATTCTTTCCACAATCTATACCAAACTCAAGCATCCTGAAACCACGCTGGACGAAGTGCATGCTGCCTATGTGAGCACATGGAATGATAGTCAGTGGGTTCGTGTGCTCCCCAAGGGGGCGCTACCCGAAACGCGTTTTGTACGCGGCAGCATGTTTTGTGACATTGGTCTGGTGGTAGACTCCCGTACGGGTAGGCTGATCATTCTCTCGGCAATTGACAATCTTTGCAGGGGGGCATCAGGCCAGGCATTGGCTAATGCCAACCTGATGTGCGGTTTGTCTGTGGAGACCGGTCTCAAGGCTCTGGCGCCACTGGCCTGAGGCATGGAGCGAGTGTTTGGGACAGGGGGGCGCACTGCTGTTTGATGGCGTTGCTGCAGCATCCCGTCTTATGGGCATATGCGTCGGAGAATTTCATGCAAGCGCAAACAATCTATCAAGATCCAATACTCTGCCGTACCCTGCTCGAACGTCTCAATGTTGCGCTGAATGGCCGCAGTATGCGTTTTATGGAGGTGTGCGGTACACATACTGTGGCAATTTTCCAAAGTGGCCTGCGTACGCTGCTGCCTAAAGAAGTTACACACCTCTCCGGTCCAGGTTGCCCCGTCTGCGTGACCCATGATGCGGAGGTGGCAGCTTTTCTTGATCTGGCCGGGCGTGATGGCATCATTATTGCCACGTTCGGCGATTTGATGCGTGTGCCGGGGCCGGGTGGACGCAGTCTTAAACACGCTAAGGCAGAGGGCGCACGGATAGAGATGGTCTATTCTCCCTTGGATGCGCTTCGGCTTGCTACGGAAAATCCCGGCGATACCGTGGTGTTTCTGGGTATTGGTTTTGAAACTACGGCCCCCACGGTTGCCGCCACACTGCTTACTGCACAGCAGCAGCGACTTGACAATTTTTGTGTATTCTCACTGCATAAGCTCGTTCCACCAGCCTTGCGTACTTTGCTGGACAGTGCTGAAAGTGCCATTGACGCCTTTCTGTTGCCAGGACATGTTTCCACCATTCTCGGGCTTGGGCCGTATGCTTTTCTGGCTCAGGAATACCATGTTCCCGGCGTGGTAGGAGGGTTCGAGCCAGTGGATATCCTGCTGGCTCTCTGCCTTATGGCTGAGCAGTTGCGCGATCATGCTCCTGCCGTTGTCAACGCCTATCCTCGCGCTGTGGATAATGCGGGCAATCCACGGGCTCGTGCGCTGCTTGAGCAGTTCTTTGAACCAAGCGATGCTCTGTGGCGCGGCATTGGCCGTATTCCTGAGAGTGGCTTGGCCTTGCGTCCGGAATATGAGCAGCTGGATGCCGTGCGGCGGTTGGGTCTTTGCCTGCCCGATGTCCCCCCTCTGCCTGGTTGTCGTTGTGGGGATGTGCTCAAAGGACGCATTACCCCGCAGGCATGCCCGCTTTTCAGAAAAAAATGTACTCCGGCAACGCCCGTGGGCCCCTGCATGGTTTCCACAGAGGGCAGTTGTGCGGCTTATTACAAATATGCGGAGCAATAATGGACGCATATCTTCTTCTTGATGCTGGCAGTGGTGGCAGGGCCTCTCAGCGCTTGGTCAACCAGTGTTTTTTGCGCCACTTTGCTAACCCCCTTCTGGAGCGTCTGGATGATGCCGCTATGCTAGCTGATCTCACAGGACCGCTGTCCATGAGTACAGATTCCTACACGGTGACGCCGTTATTTTTTGCCGGCGGCAGCGTTGGTACTTTGGCTGTGCACGGTACTGTCAACGATGTATCCATGCTGGGTGCGCGGCCGCGTTATCTCTCTTGCGGATTCATTCTGGAGGAAGGCCTGCCGCTTCCAACACTAGAACGCATTGTGGTAGACATGGCAGAAGCCGCTCGCAACGCGAATGTGTGTATTGTTACAGGTGATACTAAGGTGGTACCACGCGGTGCATGTGACAAGGTTTTTATCAACACCACAGGCATAGGTGAAATTTTTGTCACACCCGTACCCTCAGGACATAATGCCAGACCCGGTGATGCTGTGCTTATCAGCGGAGCCATGGGCGACCACGGTCTCACCATCATGGGCAGCCGGGAAGGGCTTTCCTTTCTTACCGATGTTGCCTCTGACTCAGCCCCTCTCAACCGTATGATTGAAGATGTTTTTACTGCGGCAGGTGAGGTGCATGTGCTGCGAGACCCCACGCGTGGCGGTCTGGCTACAACGCTCAACGAAATCGCCGAGCAGTCGCAGGTGCATATTGAGCTGGACGAGGCATGCGTACCTGTGCATGAGGCCGTACGCAACGGCTGTTCTTTTCTTGGCCTGGATCCTCTCTATCTTGCCAACGAAGGCAAGTGTATCTGCATACTGCCTGAGGAGAAAGCCGATGCCGCTCTTGCTGCCATGCGCAGTTCTCCCTACGGTAAGGAAGCCGCTCGCGTGGGCACGGTGCTTGAAGGACGCGCACAGGTGACGTTACGTACGCCCATCGGTGGTCACCGTCTGCTGGGTATGCTGGAAGGTTCTCAACTGCCCCGCATTTGCTAGCTGTTTACATTAAACATTAGGTAAAAAACTGAAACGCTTTCTATAGTTGTTAAAACTTATAGATAAAGCTCACATTCACGTTCCAGAGATTTTCAGTGCTGTTGGCGTGGCGATATACGCCTGTGCCGTCCGTGAAACCGCCCCACACGCTGCGGGAATTGTCCAGCCACAGGGCGATGTAGTTGGCCTCCACCAGCAGCTTCAGATTTTCGTATATCTGGTACTGCGACATGAGGCCTACTTCAAATGCCTTGTCTTTGTC
>JAFTDG010000079.1 GCA_017454325.1 Desulfovibrio sp.
CTTATGTTTTGCCTGGAGTTTTTTCGGCCAAGCATGACACAGCAGGTGTCCAGCCCGTGGGAGCTGGCCGGGGTGCTTTTATTCCACGCGTCGGCAGCACGCACAGCTGGCTTTGCCACCATTGATGTGGCCATGCTCAGTCAGGCTTCGCTGATGGTACTCATGGCACTTATGTTTATCGGGGGGGGGCCTGGTTCCTGCGCAGGGGGCATCAAGGTGGTGGCCTTTCGAGTGCTGGCGGGCTATATTGCTTCCCAGTTCCGGGGAGACAGACAGATTGTGCTGGAAGGACGGGGTGTTCCTGCTGAAAATGTGGCGCGGGCGTTGACCCTGTTTTTTTTGTATTCCATTGCCATTGCCCTCTGTTTGTTGCTGTTGAATATTACGGAGAGCGACATAGCAGGCACTCATACTGGGCAGGGCTTGCCTTTGAGTGCGTTGTTGTTTGAGGCCGTTTCGGCCCTGGGGACAGTGGGGTTGTCCCTTAACGTGACTCCGGAACTGAGTGCCACGGGCAAGGGCATATTGATATTCTGTATGTTCGCTGGCCGTATGGGCATGCTGAGCCTGCTTATGGCCGTGCAAAGCCTGCAGGCCAAGAAGGCCTATTCTGTGGCCGAAGCACAGCTGCCCATCGGCTAACGTGAGTGTACTCCATTGACATTGGCCGTGCTGCGTCGGCCAGTGAGGGAATCATGCCAGAAGAAAAATTGGAAATTGGCATCATCGGCCTGGGCAAGTTTGGTTTACGCATGGCCTCCACCCTTGTGTCTCTGGGGCACACCGTGGTGGGCATAGACATGTCTGAGGTCCATGTGCAGCGCGCCGAAGAAGTGCTGGAATCCGTCTACAAGGCCGACGCCACCAATATAGCGGCGTTGCGTTCATTACATGTGCAGGACCTGGATTGGGTAGTCATAAGCGTTGGCCAGAGTGTGGAACAGTCACTCAATATTACGCTCAATGTGCAGGAACTGGGTGGGCCGAAAATCTGGGTTAAGGCTTCCAATGAAGAGCATCGCAAAATATTGCAGCGCCTGCGGGTCAACCGTGCCACCGTGCCTGAAACCGAGGCCGCCGTCATGGCAGCGCATCAGCTTACCTATCCGGGCATGCTTGATCTTATTCCCAAATACGGGGGGATTGCCATTCAGGAACTGCGTGTGGACGCCTGGGACGGTAAGACCCTCATTGACCTTAACCTTATGAAGCGCTTCAGCGTTATGGTAATGGGTATTCGTCCAGCAGGACAGCGCTCCTTCATTTTTGTTCCGCCGGCTACGACAGTACTGCACAAAGGAGATACTGTTGTCGTTGCTGGCAAGGCCGACTCCGTGGCTGGTCTGGAACCGTAATCCGGTCTTAGCGGGGTGGTTGGCTGGCTGGACCATTGCATGGCAGTGTCCACCAGGGCAGTGTTCGCCATGCACTGCGCAGTGCCTGTTCTTGCTCGGTCCAGTCAGGTGCGAAATGCGCCAACTCTGCATAGTATTCTGCCGAGTGGTTCATGTGGCGCAGGTGACAGAGTTCGTGCCAGAAAAGATGTTCCAGTAGGGGAACAGGCAGTAGCAGTGCCCGCCAGTTGAGATTTATGAATCCACCCTTGGTGCTTGCTTGACCTCGGGAACAGCTTCCCCAGCGGGTATGTTGGTCGCGTACGGTTACGCGCTGAACAGCAAATCCTTCTCTTTTTGCCAGTCGTGTCAGTTTGATGGGGAGTACGTCCGTGGCTACAAGGCGGCACCAGCTCTGCAATGCTCGTGCGCACAGCTTGATGTCGCTGGTGTCACCCATGAGATGTAGGTGGCCAGGCCATTCAGCTACCCATATATGCGTGTCATCCTGGCCGTGTATCAAGGTGCCCCGTCGCACGTTCAACTTGTTGCCATGCAAGTGCTCACCATTGGGGGCACCATTTCGGTGCAGGGTGAATGTCTCATGCAGCAGCGGCAGTGCAATGCTGTCTGGCAGTTCTGCAACCGGCACCTTGGGGGGATGCTTCTTCCAAGCCCGCTCCAGTGAGGGAAGAAAGTCCGGCAGGTGTGCTTCCAGCTGCTGTGGCAGTAAATTATGGGGTATGGTGATCTGCAGGTTACCCATGCCGTCCAGTGTCAGGCGTATACAGCGTGCCCGGGGGTGGGTGCATACTCTGGCAGTGAGTACTGTGCCATCTTTCAGGGTAAAGTCAACTGAGGAGGGCAGGGGGGCGTGAGGAGGGTAATTGTGTGGCATGAGCTCTTGTGTGCCACAGTTGGTATGCCCTGTAAAGCCGGAGATGTCCCCGGAGCCTGCCTTGCCTCGCACTGTGGCTGTATGGTATCATAAAAAAAATGCCGGTTGATGTTGGCATGTTGTTTTTTTCCAACCTGTATACCTAATGAGGGCATACCATGAAATCAGTGAAGGGCACACAGACAGAAAAGAATCTTCTCACCGCCTTTGCCGGAGAATCTCAAGCGCGCAATCGCTACGATTTCTTCTCCGGTCGCGCCAAGAAAGACGGTTTTGTGCTAGTACAGCAGGTGTTTACGGAAACGGCCCTGCATGAAAAGGAACACGCCAAGCGTTTGTTTAAATATCTTGAAGGCGATGAAGTGGAAATTACAGGGGGCTTTCCTGCGGGGGTCATTGGCGACAGCGAGGCGAATTTGATTGCTTCTGCCGGTGGTGAAAACCATGAGCATACGGTTATGTACCCTTCCTTCGCAGCAACGGCGGAGAAAGAAGGCTTTCCTGAAATTGCCGATGTCATGCGCAATATTGCCGTGGCCGAGGCATACCATGAGAAACGTTTTCTCGCTCTTGCCAAGGATATCAAGGAAGGACGCATGTTTATGCGCTCTAAACCAACCATATGGCGCTGCCTGAACTGTGGCTGTCTTGTGGAGGCAGAGCAGGCACCTGATGTCTGTCCGGCCTGTGCACATCCCAAGGCGTATTTTGCTGAATTGAACTATGCGTTTTAAGTGTCAGTACACGAAGGGCATCTCATACAGGGGGCGCCCCCTGTATGAGATGCCTGTTCGGTATTTACCTTGCTCACAAAGAGTTTTTGCCAATACGCAGTGCTACGGTTAGGTCTTTTGGCCATCCCGATTGCTTACCAGAATGCCAGTCACCACCAGAACACAACCGGCAAGCGCTGAAAGGGGCAGACGTTCGCCTGCCATATATCCCATAAGACCCGCCCATACCGGCTCACCTGTGTAGATAA
>JAFTDG010000080.1 GCA_017454325.1 Desulfovibrio sp.
AAAAAATAGTGTGTAACAACTTGGCAGTCAAGGAAAAACCTTGGAGGCGGCGCTTCCTCCTTGGCATGAATGCCGAGGTTTCCGCGCCGAATATTTGATGAAGTCCTGAACTCGTTCATCTATTTCCTTGCATACGGCGGAAACCTGTGATTTCGAGATGCCGAACAAGCCCATGGACTGCACGAGACCCTCAACATTTTCGCGTGGATACGCCCTGTATCCATGCCTCCTGGATGACCGCCAGCAGGGATTTGTCCGTCAGACGCCGCAGCTCAAGAAATTCGGGGAAATATGAACCGTGTCGCAGTTTGGGAATACGCAGATGCAGTTCCCCCACGCCGGAATCAAGCCGACGTTCGCGAAAGCCGTGCCTGTAATTGTCGCGCTCATGTCGCTCCTCAGCGTTGCCCTATCCTCCCTATCGGTAAAGCAGGCTGACCATAACACCAAAAGAGGATGCGACAACCCCTAAACTTCAAATCTGTCCTTGACATGGGGTACACTTTAGATTTTTCTATCTTTTGTGAAAAATTATATTTTTCCATTAAAATTAGATAGTTAAATTGTTTTTTACCAAAAAAATTTTTTTTGTCAGTTGTTAAAAACTGAAACGGTCATTGTTTAGGGTCTTCATCAGGCAAGGGCAATCCCCCCACACAAGACAACTCACAAGGAATAAGCGCATGTTTACACTGCATTTTTCAGAGGGCAAGAAAGTTCAGCTTGGGTATCGTTTGTTAAAGGTTCTGGCTGAAAACCTCCCTGAAGAGAAGGAGTATACCGAGCTTACCGAAGCTCTTTTAGAACTTGGCATGCCCTCTATCTCTGAAGAACTCATTGGCAACTCCCTTCTGACCAAGGCACAGTACGACACTTTATGGGAAAACGGCAATCTTGATGTTCGCCGCAGTCTTGTCGATGAAGAAGACTTTCTTGCCAACCTGTCCGATGCCCAGGCTCAAGACATTATCAACATGAACGACCCCAAAATGTTTGAAAGTGTGGCACGTTGGGCGGAGCTACTGTATCCCGATGAGAAAAACGAGCAAGCGATACGATTGAGCGGCAGCATGGCCGACTCTGTGCTTGAGCATATCAGCACACACCCGGATTCAAATGTTCGTGCTGAGCTGGTTGGCAACGCATCAGCTCCGGCCAAATTCCTTCCTTCCCTCAGGCATTGCATCGAACAGGGCATGTCCCGGCATATCCCTCTTGTCGGCATGAGCAGTGATGACGTTGATGCCCTTGCCCATGCTCCGCTGGATACCCTGGAATATGTAGCTGGCAATGTTGAGGAAATTCGGAGCAGAACCGTCCGCCGGGAGGTTGCGAAGGTGCTGATAGCGCATCCTGACCCTTCCGTTCGACTTGCGTTAGCGGAAAACTGCAAAGCCCCTGAGTTTGTATTGAAGGCCCTGCTCAACGACCCGGATGTTGATGTTGCCTCCACGGCAAGAAAGAAGCTGAACGACCGCTACGACACGGATGATAACGACTGATAACGACTGAGTGATTTTCCGGCGGTGGCGTCGTCTGCCGCCGGAAATCAATCAACCGCAGGGCTTGACGTGGCAAGATACATAATGTGATAGGATATTGTATGTTTCAATCCACAGTCGGCTCCATCCGCAGACTGACTCCGCAACCGGCGGATAGGAGCCGTGCGGCCCTTCTGTCAGAGGAAGACTCTGCATACCAGCCTGTAACTTCCTGCGTCGTAACAGGCTGATAAAAGGAAGGGGTTACTGAAAAGGGTGCCATCGGCTTCGCCGTCCGTCAAAAACATTTTTCCCCCTGGCGGGGGAGGTTTCAAACCACTAAGGAATTTTTGATCAAAAAGAATGGCTATGGGAGGCTGCTGACATGGGTGAAAAGTGGAACAGAGACGCGACACCTGCTGAAAAGCTGCTGGCTTTATTTGCCATCCTGTTTTTCAACGATAGAGCCTTCAGCCTTACCGAACTGACGGGCAAGGAGAGTCTCAACTCCTCAAAACCATCCGTAGCCCGTCTGATCAAGCAGTTGGAACGTTCCGGCATCGGCAGCCTCCGCAAGGAAATCCGGGATAAAGAAGCCTTCTTCCGCCTTGATCGGCCCAAAAGAATTCCAGCCGTGAGCCTGAATGCAGAGGGTTTGAGTCAGCTTGCCTTGTGCCGGGACTTTCTCATGGACTTTTTACCTGAGGCCATGCGCAGGGAAATGCAGGCCAGTTTAAGTCAGGCGGCATGTTTCCTGCCCGAGGATGCATCCCTTCCTGTCGGCATCGGAGCCAGTTTCAGCAAGGGGCATATCGACTACACGCCGTTTCAGGTTTTTATTGCCTCTCTCGTTGAAGCTATCCGAGAACAGAAGGTTTGCAGCGTCTGTTACCGTGCCTCTCTCGTGGGCGAGGACAAGAAGTATTACTTTGCCCCCAAACGCTTGTTGGCCTATCACGAAAGCATGTATGCGGAAGGCTATCTTATCACGGACGAAGACCCTGTTGCCCTGCGCTACGATGACCCCATGAAGCTGGCCATCCACCGCATGAAAAGCTGCACAATAACGGAACGCAGCGCGAAGGACGTACCAGACGTCCCCCTGCCCGACCGCAACGTCTTTGGAATGATGCCTGGTGAACCGTTCACAGCGAAAATACGTTTCCGTCCCGTTGTGGCAACGTATGTGGCGGAGCGGCAATGGAGCAGCGATCAGCGTGTGGAAACGCATGATGACGGTTCCATAACGCTGCATGTTCAGGTAAGCAACGTTCAGGAATGCGTCGCGTGGATTTTGAGCTTTGGCGAGTCCGCCGAGGTGCTGGAACCTGCCACGTTGCGTGAGGAAATAGCCGAAACTGTAGAAAATTTGTATGAAATGTATTGCTGATATTGCGTCATTCTATCCCGTTTTCATCAAGGAGAATTTCTCATGCTCGGTGCTATCGTCGGTGATATTGTGGGCAGTCCCTATGAATTTCACAATATCAAAACAACAGATTTTCCCTTATTTTGTCAAAAATCACGGTTCACTGACGACACGGTTATGACGATAGCTGTTGCCCTTGGGCTGTGCCAAGGAGCAAATGACCCTGATGCCACTCGTGAAGCCATCATTGATGCCATGCACGAGTTGGGCATGCGGCATTTCTTCGTGGGTTATGGGCAAAAATTTGCTCAATGGTTGCTGCGCAACAGCAGGGAACCCTACGGCAGCTACGGTAACGGCTCAGCCATGCGCGTCTCTTCCGTCGGGTGGATGTTTTCCACCCTCGATGATGTCGAGCGGTATGCAGAAATAAGCGCAACGGTGACACACAATCACCCAGCGGGCATCAAAGGGGCAAAATCCGTGGCTGCTGCTATTTTCATGGCACATACAGGCAGCAGCAAAGATGATATACGGAGCTACATAACAAGCCAGTATGGCTACGATTTGTCCAGAACTTTGGATGAAATACGGCCCACATACAGACACATTGAAAGCTGTCAGGGGTCAGTACCGGAGGCCATTATCGCGTTTCTCGAAAGCAACGATTTTGAAGATGCCATACGGAAGGCAATCTCTCTTGGCGGTGACAGCGACACCATTGGAGCCATTACAGGCAGCATTGCAGAAGCCTTTTATGGTGCAATACCTGAATGGATACAGCTTGAAGCCATGACGCGACTGGATGACAATTTACGCACTCTCGTTGTGGATTGTACGAATGCATTTCATGCAAAGGGATGACAGATGGACAACATGCTTACAATAGACGGTTCTGTCGGTGAAGGCGGCGGGCAAATTCTCCGTACCTCACTGGCCCTGTCAATGGCCTTGGGCGTTCCCTTTCACATGCTGAACATCAGGGCAAGCCGTCCAAAATCGGGTTTACGTCCGCAACATTTGGCCTGCGTCAAAGCCGCGCAGGAGATTTGCGGCGCTGACGTTCAAGGAGCCGAGTTTGATTCCAGGGAAATTGTCTTTCAGCCCAGGCATGTCAAGGGAGGCAACTACCGTTTCGACATCGGGACTGGCGGCAGCGTCATGTTGCTTTTGCAGGCTATTTTGCCGCCTTTGCTCATAGCTGACGCCCCGTCAACCGTCACCGTCACAGGCGGTACGCATGTACCCTTGGCACCGCCCTTTGAGTTTTTACGGGATTGCCTCTTCCCCCGCCTTGAGGCAATGGGGCCAAAACTGACTGCCAGCATGCAACAAGTTGGGTATATGTTTGACGGCGGAGGCAGCGTCACCGTCACGGTTGCCCCTGTGCCGCACTTGCAGCCTCTCCAGCTCGCCCATGAACCCTTCGGCGGTGCGGAGGCTGTTATCTACGCACATGGTGAAGCTGCCGGGGACTTTAACCGTCAACGGAGAATGCTGTTATCAGAAAAGTTTGCCGAACTCGGCCTTTCGGAAGAGACTGTCCGCAAAGCCGACGGTATACCGGCAGAAGGTAGCGGCAATGCTGTCATCATAACCAGCAGACATGGCAATTCCCGTATGGTTTTTGGCGAATACGGCCAGAAAAAGCGGCTTCCCCCGAAAGTAGCGGAAATAGCAGCCCGTCATGCCCTTGAGTATGTGCGTTCTGACTGCGCCGTAGACTACCATCTTGGCGATCAGCTCCTTGTGCCGCTGGCCTTGGCAGGCGGCGGGACGTTCACTGTCACCAAGGTCACAAGCCACATATCCACCTGCCTTTCTGTTATCGGCAAGTTCATGGACTGCACGGATACCACGTCACCAATGGGAACAAAGACGGGAAACGTCGATTTTTCGGCATCCGCCAGACCGGAAGGAGCGCCAGTGCCGACCGTACACGTTGAAACGTATACCGAAAGGGAAAACCCTGCGCCGTGGCGGCATTGGGGACAAGACATGGTTGAAGGCGGCGCCGTTGCACAGATGCGGGCTGCCTGCTCCCTGCCCAACGCCGTGTGCGGGGCACTTATGCCCGATGCCCACAAGGGCTACGGCTTGCCCATTGGAGGTGTGCTGGCGGTGAAAAACGCTGTCATTCCCTTTGCTGTTGGCGTTGACATTGCCTGCCGTATGCGCATGACCGTGCTTGATATGCCGGTGTCCATGTTTGACAACGACAAGCGCAACGCTTTGCGGCAAGCTCTGCGACAGGAAACCCGTTTCGGTATAGGGGCCAGTTTTAACGCGGAAAATCGCCGTGAACATGCCGTCATGGCCGAAGACTGGAGCTTTGCCGACATCGTGAAGCAGAACAAAACCAAAGCGCAACGGCAGCTTGGCACAAGTGGCAAGGGGAACCATTTTGTCGAATTTGGCGAATTGCACCTTGCTGAAGCTGCAACGCTTGGCGGTAAACATCTTGAGGCGGGAACCTATCTTGCCCTGCTCAGCCATTCGGGAAGCCGTGGGACTGGAGAGGCCATTGCCCAGTATTACAGCAATATAGCCATGCAAATGCGTCCCTATCTTCCCGACACTATTAAACATCTGGCGTGGCTTGACCTGGATTCCGATGTCGGACAGGAATACTGGGCGGCCATGCAGCTTATGGGCCGGTACGCTGCTGCGAACCACGAGCTTATCCACCAGCACATCTTGCGAAATCTTGGTGCCGAAGCGTTGACCCATGTAGAAAATCACCACAACTTTGCATGGAAAGAAACGGTTAACGGGGAAGATGTCATCATGCACCGCAAGGGAGCCACTCCCGCCGCTTTGGGTGTGGAGGGGATTATCCCCGGTTCAATGGGTTCTCCTGCCTTTGTAGTACGCGGCAAGGGCAACGCGAAAGCCCTCAACTCCTGCGCTCACGGGGCAGGACGTACCATGAGTCGGGCAGATGCCTTCCAGACCCTGAAGGTTGACGAAGTGCTAGCTTACCTTGCCGATCGTGGCGTGGAGCTTATGACCGGCCAGCTTGATGAAGCACCAATGGCCTATAAGGACATTCACGCCATCATGTCCGCCCAACAGGACTTGGTTGACGTGGTGGCTCGCTTCGAGCCGCGTCTTGTGAAAATGGCCCCAGTGGAAGGCGGCAGGAAACGGCAAAAAGAACAGTCTATCAGCACTTGGCGTTAAGCAAATTATGGTACGCCGTATAGACAAAAGAGTACGGCGTACTATGGATATATCTTGTAAAAGCAACGTAAGCGTCCAAACAACCGCATCTAGC